>JAPPJA010000212.1 GCA_028874675.1 Chloroflexota bacterium | reverse complement strand
TCACGGTCACGTACACATAGAACCCATAGACCAGTACTGCGTCAGGGCGGACGGTTCGGTAATCTTTGACGGCAAGAACCCCAGGATGGCTACCAGCCACGGGCTGAATTCCCATGAAGAGGAAGAACTATGGACACTGTACGTCATAAACAACAACGACGATCAGGAGCATGAAGATATACCGCAGGTCTCGATTCGACTGAAGGTATCGGTTCTGGACAAGGAAAAAACGGAGAGGGACAGAAACTACGACCTTGAAGTGGTTGCGGTCCCCTCGTCGGGGACACCTGCGGTATCCAGTGACAGCAGCACCTGCGAAATTGCCTGGGACGACAATGTACGGCTGGGAACGGACCAGAGGCTGATTGAGGGCGTCGTCTATGTGAAGGCCCTTGAGTTTTGCCAGAGGTCAGATCCGGCCTGTTCACCGCCGGCTGAAACATCCCGGTATGTCGCCGAAGGAGACAGTGAGCTGCATGTATTCTCAGGCCACTCCGACCCCTGTCTCATCACCAGCGGGATTGAAGCGGATGCCGCGAACCAGGCCAGGAGCCCGGGTCCGTCGATGGTTTGCGGGGACATCATTTGGGAAAAGGGACAAGACGATACGGGCACCAGCGCGTTTGTCATCCTCAGGGACCCGGCTGGCAACTGCTGGACCAGCCTCGAAAGCAAGACTGTACAGGACGAGGACCAGCCCTCCCCGTTTGCGTTTGAAATGGCTACGGCACAGCCCTGTGAGGAAATATTGAGGGAGGAGACCCTGTGGTACCTGGTGAGCTGGTTTCCGACCAACGCGAATCTCCCCCAGCCAGTCTCATACAGCTACCCGGTTGAGCCCCTGGTCCGGCTCTGCGGCTCAGAGGAGGAGGCGGGCATTTTTCACCTGGTATTCGACGAGTCCACGGTCATACCCGCGGTTTACCCCGGAAGCTATCCCACGGAAATGGCTGAATGGCATTTGTTCGTAGTTAACGGTTCCATCTATGTCACAGATGTTTCGGAAGCCCATGAATACGCGCCCCGGGTTTCCCTGCACGTTAAGGGAGACAGCAATTGGAAGGCGTCCCTGAAAGACCCGTCGCCACGGGACACCGCCCACCCCGAACCTGTAGCCCAGTGCTGAAGGCTCGACGTGGACTGCAATAATCCCGGGGAACTCCGGGCTCCCTGGGCGTCCCCGCCAATTTGTTCAAAGGAGAACCCCCAGTGTCAGATCTCATCGTAGTCGCAGCGGCTCCGGAAGCGCTAAGCGGGCCGCCAGGCGAACAGGTGACGGCGCAGGTCCAGGTGCAGAACTTTGGCCGGGTGGTGGATGCCTATTCCGTCGAAGTGCAGGGCCTGAATCCCGATTGGTACGTACTAAGCACAGATTCAGTGTCGCTATTTCCCGGGGACTCGGGACAGTTGAACCTGGTCATCAATATTCCAGCGGGATCGGGGGCAACGGCCGGCTGGTACGAGTTTTACATAAGGGTTGCTTCCGGCGTTTTCCCTGGTGAGGAAACGATAGTTCCCCTGGTAGTGAGGGTTGAACCGGTCAGCGAATACCACGCCCAGGTCCGCCCCGAGCTGGTGGAGGGACGGGCAGGAAGGTTTACCCTCAATGTAGAAAACACCGGAAACACGGAGGTAGTTCTCGACCTGGATGGCGCCGACCCGGAGGGATTCTGCAGGTTTTCATTCTCTGAGAATCCGGCCACGGTTGAGCCCGGGACAACCAGAGAAGTGCAGGTCCTTGCAAAGCCCAGGCGGAGGCCCTTCGTTGAACCTTCACGTACGCATAGCCTGGTCTTCAGCTTGTCTCCCCGGCAGTCGGCTGAGCGTACGAGCCTGACTGCACGCCTGGAAGCGACGCCCTATGCCCGAAAGTGGCAGTTTCCCGCGGCGCTGGTGGCGCTTCTGTTGATGGCCTGGCTGGGTTACACGCTTTTCTGGTTTGCGCAGGAAAGGGACGAAATTACCTATTTGAGGGAAGAGAAGTGGGACGACCTGAGCGAGGCGGAAGAAATATCTCACGGCCGCATAGGAATGCTGGAGTTTGAGCTGGTTTCTGAAGGAGAGATGTCAGTCCCATACCCGCCTCCAATAGGTCTCAGGGCCAGCGTATCGTGGCCGAATACCGGGGACTCGCCACCCACGGTCGGGATTGTGGTCCGCAGCCCCGGCGGAACATGCTGGGGCCCCAGAATGGTTGACCGGACTGCGGAGCCTCTGCATTTCCCAGCTCATGAGGGTGGCGTCCCATGTCATGAACTGAAATACGGCTGGCTGCTGATGGACGTCAACGACCCGGAAGCTCCGATACCTTCAGCCTATGGAGCAGGGGAGCCGCTTACCGAATATTGCGTTCGAGACTCAGACAAAAACCCCACCGTGAAGTTCTTCAGGGACGGAGAATTTCAGACACCCTACAACTTATCAACAGATGATTTTCTATCAACGGTTAACGCTGGCACACCCGTCTCTTCAGCCATCCTGCCCGGGGCGCCGGAGGAGAAATGGTCGATTTACCTGGTGAATCCCCACCCCGAGGCCCAATGGCCTGTCGCTCCTGAGCTCACCGTACGGCTAAAGGCGGTGGACAAGGCGCCGCACAGCTGGAAGAAAGACGAGACAATTTCAGTGCAAAGGCTGGAACTGCCCCATCCCCGCCTCTCAATGCCCTACGTCCAATGCGGATGGGACACGGAGCTGGACATCCCTGCCGAGGAGGGAGGACTGGAGCACGGGGTGCTTTACGTGCGACGGGTGGAAATCTCTCCCAGGACGACGGAGGACGGGTCCTATGAGGACGTCTCCGTTGGCGCCGGCCATTACGGATGCCCCAACTGGCGAGAGTATGCGCTGGAAAGCGAACTACGGCTGATTTGCTCCGACGTTACCTGGGAGGCCCTGGATAGCGGGCAGGAAGGCATTACGGCGGACACCGTTTTTCTTATCCTTCGGCACAGTCATGAAGGCGAAGCCCGCTGCTGGAGCCGAGTTGAGCGGCACGCATCGCCCGACAGCCTGGGTTCGCCCTTTACCTGGGACCTGCACTCCGAGGGCCGCCCTTGCCACGAAGAGCTCACGGACCCACAGCAGATTCTCTGGAATCTAATGAACTGGAATACCTTTGAGCCCGCGCGATATGAAGGTGTGCAACCCCTGGTCAAGTTCTGTCCTCACGAGAGCGGTCAAGCCCTGTTCGACAGGAAATCCGCCGTACCACTGCCACAGATGGAAAGTTGGGGGCAAAACAGGACTTCCGGCTGGACACTATATGTCCTGAACCCCTCTTCCGACGCCGCGCCTCCCAGGGTTACGGTCAAATTCAAGGGAGACCAGTTCTGGAGAGTGGAACTGCGGGAACTGCCAAATTCAACCGTCGGCGATACTCCCCTGGTTCCCCAGGGTTCCAGCGGGTGTCCTCAAAGGTCCGCAGGCTGATTGCTTTCTGAATGGCGTACCGGCAGCGCAGGGGCAGGCCAGGTTGCTGCCGCCACTTGGGACTGGGGATATGCCATATCGGAAGGGTCCCATTTTAGGCGGTATGGCACGGGCAGAACGGTCGAATTGCGGCCAGGACGGGTTTCAAACCCTCCCCTACCTGTATAGGTAACCTGAATCGCAACGCTGCCGTCATGTCTCGTTGCCTGCACACATTTGCGGAAGCCGTTACAATGTTGACTGTGCGCGCGCCTCTTGTCCCTTGCTCCGACTTGGAGGCGGATACCATTCTGGGTGTTGGATGTGGGAGGGATTTGGTATATGCAACGGTCGGATTTTGCCATCAGGCGGATAGCATCGCTGACAGTCCGGGGCGTACTTTGGGCGGCTCTTGCCGGACTAACGGTTGCGAGCTTGCTGGCCTGCCAGCAGGCTCCGGAACCCCCCCAACCCCTGCCGGCAGTCCAGGGCCAACCTGACCCAGCCGTTCCCGCGGCGGCAACGCCATCGGGAATTCCTGCTCCAGACTCGGCCCTCGCACAAGAAACAGCGGCCGCCCCAGTTCCCCTGGCTCTGCCGGCATCGCCTGGGTGGGCGCCGGCCCCCCATATTGCAGAGGGTGGGTCGCCAATTCCACCGGCGGTAAGCCCGGCTATGGAAAACGTCCCCAACCCGGTTCCGGAACAAGGACTGGACCCGGGTGCGCCTACGACGGCGGCGCCCGTGTCGGAAGCCCTGCCCGCGCCGCCATCAAGTCCCCAATCCCCACTGGCGGCACCTGCCATCCCGACGCCCATAGCTGCGCAGAAAGGCGCCAATGACCCGATAGAGTCCCAGTCACCCGCAGCCACAGCCAGGCCGACACCCTCGCCCACACCCACTATTACGCCCATGCCCACGCCCACCCACACGCCCACCATGGGACCACGGCAACTGGCGGCATTGGAACTGTCTGACAAACTTCCCTGGATAGCGACTGCCGCGGACGGCCCAGATCGGCAAGGCGCCGACCTGCTCATCGACCTGTGGCTCTGGAACCCGGATTTTACGGACAGGGTGGCTGGCCTGTCATGGATGGCCAACGGGACATCTCCAAGTGAGGCCCGGGCCCTGCTTCACCTGGAATTGCTGGCAGGCTCCGACCTGGGACTGGCGGAGACCGTTTTGACCCTGCCCTGGTTCGCCGACGGGATTTCCGGAGAAGAGTGGAGGGTGATAGATACCCTCAGTGACGCCGCTGCGGGGGACCCCGAGATTGCCAGATTGGCGGTCCGGATTCCCTTCCCGGATGACAACAGGGCTCACATTACGGGGGATACGATTGCGGCGTTGACCATCCTGGCGCAGCAAGATATCAGCCTGGCGAGGACGGCAACCGGCCTGCCCTGGTTCGCAGGTGGGATATCCGACTATGAATGGATAGTGCTGGACGCCATCATTGAAGTCGCGGACGTGGACCTTGGCACCGCCCGCCTGGCGGCCCGAATACCCTTCTCCGATGAGAGTGGGGCCAATGCCGCCAGGGACCAGATTCTGGCGCTGACAGCGCTGGCAAAGCAGGCCCCCGACCTGGCGAAGACGGCAGCCGGCCAGCCCTGGTTCGCAGATGGGATATCCGACCATGAACAGGGAGTTGTGACGGTCCTGACCGCATTGGCCGAGGTGGACACCGAAGTGGCAGGGCTGGCCGCCGGAATCCCAATTTCCGGTGAGGACGAGGCCAGGATAGTGCGGGAGACCATCCAGGATTTGACCCTGCTGGCAAGGCAGGACATCAGCCTGGCGAACGGGATTGCAAGCCTGCTCCGGGCCGGAGAAGGCGTCATCGGCTCGGAAGGCGAGGCAAAGCGGGAACTGGTGAAGCTGGCAACTGTTGACTCGGCGCTGGCCGAGGTTGTTATGGGTCTGCCCTGGTACGTCAGTGGACTTCAGCAGCAGTCCGAAATGGAGTTGGCGGCGGTATTGGCCTCGCTGAGAAGAATAGCCGCTTCCGGCCCCGAGCCGGGGCGCCTCCTTGCCGGTTACTCCTGGTTCACCGGGGACCTGAACAGAATCGAGGTCAGTTTCCTCAGGGAACTGGGTAACAGGGCCTCCCGCGACCCGGAGGCGGCAACGTCACTGCTGGAGTTTACCCGGTCGTTTGACCGGATTACAGGAGACGAGGAGAAGTTTCTGGACCACTTGTGGCAAAGCCTGGAGCAGGACCCCGACTTTGCCAACACGATCCGCGGCATGTCATGGCTGGCGGACGGGATTTCCCTCGTGGAAATGAGAGCCCTGGAACAGTGGCTCACGGTTAGAGTGGCGGACCGGTCAGTCGCCGCAAGATTCGCTGAACGGTCCTGGTTAGTGAGCGGGCCGGGTGACTATCTGGAAGACAACGTGCTGCAGTCACTGCATACCCTGGCCAGAAAGGGCCTGATCTCTCACCTTGCAGGAAAAGCGTGGTTGGCCGACGGAATAAGCGATGAAGAAGCGGCGCTCCTGGTTCCTGCCGGCGCAGTTTCAGCGAGGAGTCCGGAACTGGGGCGCGACCTGATGCAGGCCCATTACGTCCAAAAGAAGACGGTCTCGCTGCCTCTGGGCGGTAGCGTCAGAATCTGGGTGTTTCAAAATACGCCCTTTCCACCGGGGGAGGACCTGGCAACCACCATCGAGGAAACTATACTCCTGGCAGAAGAACGGATGCAGGTCCCCTTCCCTACGCCGGAGGTAATCCTGCTGGTGCTGGACCGTAGCGAAAAGTCCTATCGGATGGCGACAGGATACTTCCCAGGCCAGATGAGGTTGATAAGGTCGAGGGGAAAGGTGTACCACCTGCCGCACGAAACGGCGCACTATTACTTCAACCGTGGCCCCAGCTGGTTCCGGGAAGGCGGAGCCGAGTTCGTAGCGGCTTCCTATGACGACTGGAAAGGAAACAGGGACCTGGAAAAGAGCCGGGCGGATGCCGCCAGACTGGCGAACAGTTGCATCGAATACGACCAGATCGAGAATATCCGGCACCTGCTTTACGTCATTTCCAGCAGATGGGAGTTGACGAGGCCCATGGGCTGCCGCTACACCATGGGAGAGACTCCATTTCACGACCTGCAAGAGGCCATGGGTCAGGAGGCAATCTGGAAAGCGCTGGGAGGCCTGCACCGCTTGAACCTGGGCCCACGCGGAGATATTACTGAGGAGAATATCTTCCGAATTATTCTGGAGCACGCGCCCGGGGATGCGGAGGATGACGTAAGGGAGATTTACAGGACTCTCCACGGCGGGACCAGGCCTTTCCCGGACACCAGGACCGATGACGACCACGGAGACTCGGCCGATCAGGCAACCGGTGTAGCGATGGGCAAGCCCGTCACGGGACAGCTGGACTATGAGTTCGACTTTGACTACTTCCATTTCCAGGCGGAGGAAGGTCAAAAATACCGGATCAGCGTTCACCATAATGCCCTGCGTCCTTCCAGCCTCGGACTATACGCTCCGGACGGATCCACCGGCCAAAACCGGTCCTGGGTGACCCGAGACCAGACAGGCACCGGACCCAGAATTGTGTGGATCGCGCCCAGCACGGACCGGTTCTACTTTGCCGTGCACAACTTTGGCGGGAAAACCGGTACCTACACTGCCGACGTGGAGCCGGTGAGCCCGGAGTCGAAGGACATACACGGCGACTCCAAGCAAGCTGCAACCAGGCTTTCGGCGGGGGAGGTTGTGACCGGCGTCGTGGATGACGACCTGGACATCGACTTCTTCCGGCTGGAGGTGGAGGAAGGGAAGAGGTACTTCACCAAGGTGGAGAGCGGGACTCTGTATGAGTTTCTTGTTTATGCCGAGTTTCCCGGCTGGGCAACCAGGAGGTGGACCAGAACGCAAATGACCAGCTGGGTGAATGGCGGCTTTCCCTGGACGGCCAGGGAGTCCGGGACGCTATACGTGGGTGTCTATGGCGCAGACGGAGCAACCGGTACCTACCGCATAAGCATCTCAGAGATAGCTGAGTGAGGAACTGCCAAAATCCCTGGCGCCTTACAGCTCCGAGTTGAAGCGTTGCGCTTCAACCGTGAATTCAACCTGACCCGGGCAATGCCGAACCCTGCGCTACTATCTCTTCCACCAGGTTGCAGGCTTACCGTGGCCACGGGGCCACCGGTGGCGGCATTTTGTGGACATAAAATTGACCCTGTTCGTAAGCGTTACTATAATGCCCGCAATACCGGACTGAAACGGCAGTGGACGCGGGAGTCCCAATCCAGGCTGGCGATCCAAGCCGACAGTCCAGGACACAGGCAAGGAGGATTCTCATGGTTGAGCAGCAGGCAGCAGTTTTGAGCCCCGAAGCCTTGGTGGAAGAGTTCAAGAAAAATGGAGTCACCCATGTGGTGACCATCCCCGACAGCGAGACCAACTACCTTTACGAGTTGATGCAGGAGCAGCCCTGGCTGGACGTTGTGCCGGCTTCCCGGGAAGGCGAGACCTTCGCCATTGCCCTGGGCTTGATAATCGGCGGCCAGACCCCGGTGTGCCTGATACAGAACACAGGCATGATGGAATCGGGCGACTCGATTCGCGGCATGGCCCTGGACTCCGGCTTCCCCCTGGTAATGGTAATCGGGTACCGGGGCTGGAACCGGCACGGCGTGATTACCGATTCGGTCGCCCGCTACACCGAGCCATTCCTGAACGCCTTCCGCATCAACTATTACCTGGTTGAGCAGGACGCGGATAGCCACAGAATCTCGGTGGCTTTCGAGGAAGCCAAGAACACCAAGCGCCCGGTGGCCATCCTGGTGGGTGACGAATACCACGGTTTCAACCGCTAAAGGACTTCAGTCCGGCGAGCAAGCCTGTTTACCGGTGGACCGAGCGTCATCCGGGTAAAAGCCAAAACATTTCAGAAGAGATTCGCAAGACGGAGGCGATGAATGATTCAGTCATCGGACATTTTCCGAGTTTTCCAGGACCACCGGGGCGACGCCATCGTTATCCCCACCGGCACTTCCGGTCGGCACTGGCGGGAATTCACCCAGAACGAGACCAGGGACCTGAACCTGGGCGGCGCCATGGGTCACACCACGTCGGCCGCCCTGGGCCTGGCCCTGGGCCTGCCCAACGAGAAGGTCGTGCTCTTCGACTCCGAAGGGGCGCTGCTGATGAACCTGGGAATCCTGGCTACCATTGCCGGCAAGAAGCCGAGCAATTTCTGCCACATTCTGCTGGACAATGAGTGCTACGCCACCACTGGTGGCCAGCCCGTGCCCAACGCCCAGGAGATCAACTACGCCGGAGTCGCCAAGGAAGCTGGCTACACCGCCGCCTACAGCTTCGACGACCTGGAAGATTTCGCAACCAACATCGAGCAGATAATGAACGAGTCAGGCCCGGTGTTTGTTGCCATAAAGGTAGTGCCCGAGGTGGAGAACGAACCCATAGGCATGCGACAGCGGGCCCCCTCCCGCAGCCGGGCCGAGACCATCCGCGACCTGCAGGGAGAGTTGGGCATCAGCGTCGGCTAGGGACGTTATCCGAACCAGTCACTCGCCCCGGAGACCTGGAGCCGGACGGTTGGGGTTGTTTCAACCGGCCGGCTCTTTTCCGGTTAAAGCTGGCAGGGCGGGGTCTCCGAACGGGTTCACTGACCGCTTGAGGCGCTGCCGGGACATTTCCGGGACCTGCCCGGTGGGTTATCCGGCAGCAGGCGCGCCTGCCAGCGGCCTCCCCGGGACTGCTTTATCGTTTCCCGCACATCGCCATTTTCCCAAGACCTCCCGAAACATTTCCGACACATTCATTTAACTTTGGCGTTACACCCTCGAAACGGTTGAGTAACAAGCCTCCTCTATCTTGTTCCTGTCGGCCGGGAAACTGCCAGTCCCGCCCCACTTCACCGGGGGCCAGTTGCTCCCACGGGCCGGCAAACGAAATGTCAGGAGGAGAATCCCCATGTCTGTTCCATACTTATCAAAGGCCCTTGGTTCCTTGACGTCTAATACCCTGAAACTGCTGGCTGGCCTGGGCCTTATCCTGGCCGTTGCCTGTGGCTCGGAAGCGCCGCCCGCTCCCGCCTCGGCCCCCCAGGGGTCCGCTGCCCCGGCCGCCGCGGCCGTAGAATCCGCTCCCGCTGCTGAAGAGTCCGACACCATCAAGGTTGGAATACTCCACTCCCTTTCCGGCACCATGTCCATCAGCGAAACCGCTGTCCACGATGCCGAACTGCTGGCGATTGACGAAATCAATGCCGCCGGCGGCGTTATGGGCAAGCAGCTTGAAGTAGTAATTGAAGACGGCGCCTCCGACTGGCCCACGTTCGCCGAGAAGGCCCGTAAACTTCTGCAGGAAGACCAGGTGGCCGTAGTATTCGGCGGATGGACCAGCGCCAGCCGCAAGGCGATGCTGCCTGTGTTCGAAGCAAATGATGGTCTCCTGTTCTACCCGGTGCAGTACGAGGGCCTGGAAACTTCGCCCAACATCTTTTACACCGGCGCCACGACCAACCAGCAGATCGTTCCCGCCGTGGAATACCTGCTGAATGAAGGCAAGACCAAGTTCTACCTGCTGGGTTCCGACTATGTATTTCCCCGCACGTCTAACCTGATCATTAATAAGCAGCTGGAAGCCGCCGGGCTGGAAGCTGTCGGCGAAGAGTACACGCCCCTGGGACACACCGAGTACAGCACCGTCATCTCCAAGATTCGGGCCGCCGATCCCGACATCGTTTTCAATACCCTCAACGGCGACTCGAACGTGGCCTTCTTCAAACAGCTTCGCGATGCCGGCATATCCGCCGAAGATCTGCCCACCATTTCCGTCAGCGTGGCTGAAGAGGAGATCACCGGCATTGGCGCCGATAACATAACCGACCACCTGGTGGCGTGGAACTACTTCCAGACCACCGATACTCCGGAGAACGCCAAGTTCGTCCAGGCTTTCCAGGCCAAGTACGGGGAAAACCGCGTCACCGATGACCCCATTGAAGCCGGCTACTTCGGCGTTTACCTGTGGAAGGCCGCCGTGGAAAAGGCGGGCAGCACCGACGTTGCCGCCGTCAAGGAAGCGGCCAAGGGCATTACCTTTGCGGCCCCGGGCGGCATGGTGACCATCCACAACGAGAACCAGCACGTGTCCAAGACTGTCCGCATCGGCAAGGTCCGCAACGACGGCCAGATAGATGAGATCTGGAACTCCGGCGCCCCGGTATCGCCGGACCCCTACCTGGACAGCTACGAGTGGGCATCCGGTCTCCGCGAACTGGCCCAATAGGGCGCTGGCGAATATCGGACCCGTCAATTTCTGATAGAGCAAGGGACTGCGGCCCACGACCGGTCGCCACGACCAGCCGGCGGCCGCAGTTCCAGACAACCGGACACTCAAGCGGGAAATATGGAAGTCTGGGCATCACAACTTTTCAACGGACTAAGCCTCAGTTCGATCCTGCTGCTCACCGCACTGGGTCTGGCCCTGTCCTTCGGCCTGATGAACGTAATCAACCTGGCCCACGGCGAGTTCATCATGATCGGAGCCTACACCACCTATGCCCTGCAACAGGTGGCGGCCCACTACACCGGTGACCCCCAGTCCGGAATTACCTTCCTGATTGCCATTCCAGTCTCATTCATCATGGCCGCCGCCGCCGGTTACCTGGTGGAAGTCTCGGTAATCCGTTTCCTGTACCGCCGTCCTCTGGACACCCTGCTGGCTACCTGGGGCGTGGGCCTGTTCCTGCAGCAATTGGCCCGTTCCATTTTTGGTGCGCCCAACGTCCAGGTTGTGGCCCCCGCCTGGCTCAGCGGCACCGTTTCTGTCACGTCCGGGTTGCTGCTGCCCATGAAGCGTATCTTCATCATCGGGCTGGTGCTGGCCTGCCTGGGCGCCCTGTACCTGTACATGTATCGCTCCAACGAGGGTCGCCGAATGCGGGGCGTAATGCAGAACCGGGAGATGGCTTCCAGCCTGGGGGTGTCCACCCGGCGGGTTGACAGCTTTACCTTTGCCCTGGGCTCCGGCCTGGCCGGTGTTGCCGGGTGCGCCCTGACTCTTATCGGACCCATTGGTCCGTCGCTGGGGACCTTCTACATCGTGGACGCTTTCATAGTCGTAATCCTGGGAGGACTGGGACAGATACCGGGCACCATCATGGCTGCCCTGATAATCGGCATGCTCAACACCGTCTTCGAGTTTGGGACCACCGCGGTTGTGGGCAAGGTTCTCGTCTTCGCCATGGTGATTCTCTTCCTGCAGTGGAAGCCGGCGGGGCTCATGCGGGCGCGGGGCAGGTAAGTCTTCCATGATTTCCAGACTTTCCTTACCCAACGCCGTGAAGGGGCTTCCCCTGCCATCGTGGCTTGGCGACGTGGCCTCGGTGTGGCTGGCGCCGATCCTGGTGCTGGCAGCCCTGGTGGCGGCGCCCCTGCTGCTTTCCGATTTTCGCGTGGCCCTGCTGGGCAAGTTTCTTACCTTTGCTATCCTGGCCATGTCCCTGAACCTGATCTGGGGCTATGCCGGGATGTTGAGCCTGGGGCATGGCGTCTTTTTTGGCCTGGGCGGATACGCCATGGCCATGTTCCTGAAGCTGGAGTCGGCCGGCGGCAAGCTTCCCGACTTTATGTTCTGGAGCGGACTGACTGAATTGCCCTTCTTCTGGGCTCCCTTTCAATACGCCTGGATTGCCATTCCCATGACCTTTGTCGTTCCGGCGGCCCTGGCCGGCGGGCTGGGCTACCTGGTGTTCCGCAGCCGGATCACCGGTGTGTACTTTGCCCTCATAACACAGGCCCTCGCCCTCATCGTGAGTATCCTGTT
Source organism: Chloroflexota bacterium (assembly GCA_028874675.1). Classification (GTDB taxonomy): domain Bacteria; phylum Chloroflexota; class Dehalococcoidia; order Lucifugimonadales; family UBA3495; genus Bin22. The sequence continues at coordinate 3,439 of JAPPJA010000212.1, read as the reverse complement.
CATTGGCCAGCAGCCATACACGGGCGGCACCAACGGTATCACCAACTACACCACCATATTTGGATTCGCCATAAACTCGCCAACGACCCAGATCGTCCTGTACTACGCCACCCTGGCCACCCTGGCGCTTACCTACCTGTTGTGCGCGTGGCTGATCGCCTCCCGATTCGGGCGCTTGCTGGTGGCCATGCGGGACGATGAGAACCGGGTCCGCTTTTCGGGTTACAACCCGGCAGCCTTGAAAACCATCGTCTTCGCCCTCTCTGCCGGAATAGCCGGGGTAGCCGGTGCCCTGTTCACGCCTCAGGTTGGCATCATTTCGCCGACAATGATGGGAATTGTGCCTTCCATCGAGATTGCCATCTGGGTTGCGGTCGGGGGTCGCGGCGTTCTGCTGGGCGCCATCGTGGGCGCCATCCTGGTCAACGGGGCCAAGAGCGGCCTCAGCGAGTCCTTCCCCGCCATCTGGCAATACTTCCTGGGCCTGCTGTTCATCGGGGCCGTGCTGGTATTCCCGTCGGGAATAATGGGTCTGCTGCGGGGCGAGGGCTGGCGGCGGCCCGAGTGGCTTGCCGCCGACCGCTTGCCCGGGTTTGCGGCCCGGGTCCTGCCAGGAGTCAAACGATGATTGGACGCAGGGCCAGGCAGATTTTCCAGACGCCGGCTTCCCACGCCGCCAACGGCGCGGGTTTGGGCGCCGCTGACGACAAGACAATTCTGTCCGTGGAAAAGCTGACCATCAGCTTTGACGGCTTTACGGTCCTGAACGAGCTGGACTTCAGCATGAAATACGGGGAGATGCGGTTCCTGATCGGGCCCAATGGCGCCGGCAAGACCACCCTGATCGATTCCATCACCGGCAAGTCCAAACCAGACCGGGGTAGGATTGTTTTCGACGGCGGTACCGACCTGACCCGCCAGCAGGAGCACCGGTTGGTCAGGCTGGGCATCGGCCGCAAATTCCAGACGCCCTCGATTTTCGGGAGTTTGACCGTTTACCAGAACCTGGAGGTAGCCCTGGGGTTCCGGAACCGCATCACCAGCCTATTTGGCGGCATCCGCAGCCGGGAGTCCGACCGCATCATGGCGACCCTGGAGGAAGTGGCGCTGGTTGACCGGGCGTCGGAGGTTGCCGGGTCCCTGTCCCACGGGGAGAAGCAGTGGCTGGAAATCGGCATGCTGCTGGTCCAGGAACCCAAGCTGCTCCTGATGGACGAACCCGTCGCCGGAATGACTCGGCGGGAGCGGGAGAAAACCGGCGAACTGCTCCAGTCCATCGGCAGTACCCGCTCCGTCCTGGTGGTGGAGCACGATATGGAGTTTGTCCGGCGCTTTGCCCAGACCGTCACCGTGCTGCACCTGGGCAAGGTGCTCAGTGAGGGGGACATGGAAACGGTACAGCGAGACCCGGAAGTTGTCCGCGCCTACCTCGGCCACGGCGCCTCGGGAAACCGGACGGTTGCCGAGTCATCCCAACCCAGGCGGGGGACGGCCGCCGGCGTCTGACGCGCCAGGGACGGAGCTATGCGCTACCAGGAACCACTGCTGACAATTCGCAACCTGACGGTGGGCTACGGCCAGAGCATGGTGTTGAACGACGTGGCCCTGGACGTGCCCGAGGGCCAGGTGGTATGCCTAATGGGCCGCAACGGCGTCGGCAAGACCACGCTGATGAAGGCAATCATGGGCCAGCTGAACCCCCGCGCCGGCCAGGTAATGTTCGCCCAGTCGGACATGACCAGGTGGCCCTCCCACCGGCGGGCCCGGGCGGGCTTTGGCTACGTGCCCCAGGGCCGTCACGTATTTCCCTACCTGTCGGTGCACGACAACCTGCTCATGGGGCTGGAAGCCGCCGACGGAACTGAAAGCAGGAGCGCGGCCCTGGACCGGATGTACGAACTGTTCCCGGCTCTCAAGACCTACCAGCGAAAGGTGGCTGGCACCCTCAGCGGCGGTCAGCAGCAGCAGCTTGCCCTGGCCAGGGCCCTCGTCCGCCGGCCCTCCCTGCTCCTGCTGGATGAACCCACCGAGGGCATTCAGCCGTCAATAGTCCAGGAAATCCAGGAGCTCCTGCAGAGGCTACGCGACCAGCAGGAAACCACCATTCTGCTGGTGGAGCAGTTCCTGGACTTTGCCCTGGGCCTGGCCGACTACTGCTATGTAATGGAGAAAGGGTCCATCGTCCTGGAGGGAACCGCCCGGGACCTGGACCAGAACCTGGTACGGGAGTATGTATCAGTCTAGGGAAATTTCCTGCCGGCAATAGTTGGTCCGGCAAATGCCTGACAACCCGGGCTGCCCGGGGCGGCAAGAGACAAAACTATTAGGGGAAATGTGATGACCACCGAAGCGACAACTCAACGGGATGAGGTTCTGCGGGCGGCCCACGAGGGCGACGTCAAGTTTATCCGCCTGTGGTTCACCGATATTCTGGGCCACCTCAAGGGCTTTGCCATAACCGTCAACGACCTGGAAGAAGCCCTGGACCGGGGCGTGGGGTTCGACGGGTCCGCCATTGACGGCTTTGCCCGGCACCACGAAAGCGATATGCGGGCCTACCCCGACCCGTCCACTTTTACCCTGCTGCCCTGGCGGCCCCGCCAGAATGCCGTGGCCCGCATGTTTTGCGACATCCGCCACCAGCGGGGTCAGACCTTTCTCGGCGACCCCCGGTACGTGCTGAAGCGCAACCTGGAAAAAGCCGAGGCGCTGGGGTACACCTACAACGTGGGGGCGGAACTGGAGTTCTTCTACCTTCGCAACTCGGAGTCTCCCGAACTGCTGGACTCCAGCGGCTACTTCGATCAGCTTTCCAGCTACCCGGCCACGGAGCTGCGGCGGGATACGGTGCTGCACCTGGGCGAAATGGGTATTCCGGTCAAGTACTCCCACCACGAGGGCGCCCCCAGCCAGCACGAAATCGACCTGGAATACACCGACGCGCTGAGCATGGCGGACAACGTTCTCACGGCCAAGCTGGTGGTCAAGGAGCTGGCCCTGCTCCAGAACGTCTATGCCACCTTTATGCCAAAGCCGGTTTCCGGCATCAACGGTTCCGGCCTTCACCTGCACCAGTCCCTGTTCCGGGGAGAGGCGAACGGGTTCTTCGATGCCGACGATGAACAGTACCTGTCCCAATTGGGGAAGAAATTCATCGCAGGCCTGGTCGCCCATGCCCCGGAGATTACCCTGGTCACCAACCAGTGGGTAAATTCCTACAAGCGGCTGATTCCCGGCTACGAGGCCCCCATTTACGTGTCGTGGACCCACGTCAACCGATCCGACCTGATCCGGGTGCCCACCTACGAACCGGGTACGGAAACATCCCTGCGGATTGAGTACCGGGCGGCCGACCCTGCCTGCAATCCCTACCTGGCCTTCAGCGTAATGCTGGCGGCGGGGCTGAAGGGAATTGAGGATGACTACCAGATTCCCCCTC
>JAPPJA010000021.1 GCA_028874675.1 Chloroflexota bacterium | reverse complement strand
GTTGCTGAGCTTGCCGAAGGGCCCAAAATCCTTCCCCACGGCCTCGCTACGGGTCTGTAAGCCAGTTGGTGGGGAGGAGTTTAGATTCTTCGGCAGGCTCAGAATGACAATTTACTCACTCATGCGATAGCCCTGGCTGGCATACTCCCTGCCGGTTTCCAACCCTTGTTCCCCGGTCTATAATCAAATAAGACAGACGCTCAACCTTGTCACCCTAGCCTGTTGATTTGGGGGCCGCCATGTCCCGCTTGTTCATTCCAGTCCTGATGATGCTCCTGCCCCGGTTCCTTCCCAACATCATCCGCTACTTTATGCTGGTGTGGCGTCTTACCTTCGACCGGCGCGTAAACATCATTTTACGGGCCCTGGTGCCGCTGGCCCTGGTCTATGTCGTCTTCCCCATTGACCTTATCCGGGACACCATTCCCCTCATTGGCCGGGTGGACGACATCATCATCCTGGGGTTGGCGGTGCTGTTCCTCATAAAGCTGGCCCCGCCTCACGTGGTGGATGAGCACCTGGGCCGTGCCGCTCCCTCCGACCGGCCCGAGGACAAGGACCCGTCCCAGGTGGTGGACGGCAAGGCCCGTTTCATCGATGACGACTGAGGGAGGCCGGCTCCCTGCGGCCGCTGATCTTGCCCTCATTCCGGGCCCGGATCCCGAAGTTCGCCCGGCACACAACCTGGCCGATCTGCGGCAAACCGGCATCTCTCTCTACGTCCATGTTCCCTTCTGCCAGACCAAGTGCCCCTACTGCGATTTCAACACCTACCAGGGCATAGAGGGTCTCATGTCCCCCTTCCTGGACGCCCTGCTGGCCGAGATCTCCACGTGGGCGCGGGCCCTGGACCACCCGCCCGTCAACACCGTCTTCTTTGGCGGAGGAACTCCCTCTTACCTTCCCGATGGTTTCCTGGGAAGGATTATGGAATCAATCGAACAGGGCTTTCCCGTCCGCTCTGACGCGGAAATCACCGTCGAAGCGAACCCCGGGGACCTGATGATTGCCGGCAAGGCCGCCAGCCTGCTGACCCAGGGCATAAACCGTATCAGCATCGGGGTGCAGTCCCTGGACAACGACCTGCTTAACCTGCTGGGCCGCCGCCACGACGCCGACCAGGCCATAGCGGCCTTCCGGACTGTCAGCGAGGCAGGATTCGACAACGTCAACCTGGACCTCATCTACGGCCTCCCCCGCCAGTCCCTGGACCAGTGGCGGGACACCCTGTGCCGCCTGGCTGCCCTGGAACCGGCCCATATATCTCTCTATTGCCTGACGGTGGAGGAGGGGACGCCGCTCCATCGCTGGGTGGAAAAGGGAGAGGTGCCCCTTCCCGACCCCGATCTGGCTGCGGATATGTACCAGTTTGCCAGGGAACATCTGCGGGAGCAGGGATACCACCACTACGAGATTTCCAATTGGTCCCGGCCGGGGTTGCCCTCCCGGCATAACCTGGCCTACTGGCGCAACCTGCCTTACCTGGGGGTGGGCCCTGGCGCGCACTCCTGCCTCGGCGGATACCGCTTCTGGGACATGGACCCGCCCCGCGCATATATTGAGGCAGCCCGGCGGTGGTCCAACGAGATGTCCGAGCCTCCCGGCAGCATAACCGCCCACTGGCTGGATACTGTGGGACCCGTCGGCGGCCACGAACCCATTCACCTCGACCTGGCGGCCGCCGAGACCATGTTTCTGGGCCTGCGCCTGCTGGACGGCCTCGACCTGGCCGAAGCTTCCGCTCGCCTGGGTGTGGACCTGGGAGCCCGCTATCGGGCCCAGATTGCCGAACTCGTGGAACAGGACTTGCTGGTGAGAGACGGTGACCTGCTCCGCCTTCACCCCTCCGCCTTCCTGATTGCCAACCAGGTCTTCACCCGCTTCCTCGACTGACCCGCCCGTTCTCTCCACCGCCGCCCCTTCAACCCATCCCCACTGACATCCACCCCTCGTCAACCTGCATAACCCGCCCATACCGTAAGAATCGGCAGACGGATGGGATTACTCCGGCAATAGCCCGGGTTTCTTTCTCAGCAACAACGGAAAAGCCAGGATAAGGGCTGTCACCAGGCGTCCTTCCAGGCCAGCCGGCCGGATACCTGGCCTGGCTTTCGGGGAGTTGAGCGGCAGAAACAGTTTATAGCTGGTGATATTTCCCGGCCATCCAGTCCCGTCATACCGGCGAAAGCCGGTATCCAGAGCTCCTTGCTGCGCTTGAACTGTATTCCCTGTCAGCCTTGATGGGCGCCGGCCTGAGCCGGAATAGCGAGATCCAGGCCTCCGTGAATATCAACCCTGAACAGTTGCAATTGCTTTAGCCAGCTTGCCAATGCTTTACATAAGCTTTAGCCTATATTGCAGGCCCGTTTCCCGGACCCAGATCAAATGCCTGGAGAGTAACCCGCCTTGGAACACCTGAATGCCGCCGCCCGCCGATCGCCCGGAAAATTCCCCGCCAAAGCGCTGTTTATCTTTAGCCTGGTACTTCTGGCCACATTCCTTTTGGTCGCCTGCGACTCCACGCCCACTCCGGCCCCGGCCAGTCCCCCAACCCAGCCGCCGGCCCCCACGCCCAACATCCAGGCCACCATAGACGCGGCGGTGGCCGCTGCCATCGACGTCCAGGCAACGGCCTCGGCGGAATTTCCCGCCGAAGAACCTGCCGAGGAGGCCACTGACGAACCCTCCGGTGAAGCTGATGAGGAGCCTGCCGAAGAAGAGCCGGCCGAGGAGCCCACGGCTGCCCCCGAACCCACCCATACGCCTCAGCCCATTCCCACTCCTCGTCCGACGGTTACCCCCGTGCCCACGGCCACGCCCGCTCCTACGGCGACGCCGCAACCCACGGCTACGCCCATGCCGGCGCCCACCGCCACTCCCGTGCCAGTTGCCGTGCCAACCCGGGTGCCTCCTACGCCCGTCCCTACGCCGGCGCCCGTCACCATAATCAAGATCGACAGCAACGGCGCCCACACCTGCGTTCTCTTCTCCGACGGTTCGGTACGGTGCTGGGGAAGCGACGTCAACCAGCAGTTGAGCGTGCCGGTCGGAGTTACCTTCGCCGACGTTAGCGCCGGAGGCTCCTTCACCTGCGGAATCCAGGCCGACCCGGGCCGGGAAGGCGCAGCCTTCTGCTGGGGCAAGGACCTGCTGGGGACTCTTCAGGTTGACCGCAGCGCGCGGCTAAAGTCCATCAGCGCCGGCCGCCAGCACGTCTGCGGAGTGTTGATTGACGACACCGTCGCCTGCTGGGGCAGCAACGAACGCGGCCAGACTGACGCCCCCGTAAGGCAGACCTTCGTCTCAGTCACCGCCGGTGGCTCCCATACCTGCGCTCTCCGCGATGATGGAACGGTGGACTGCTGGGGCGCCAACAATTACGGACAGCGGGACTATCCTGCAGGCGAAGTGTTTACGAAGATAGACGCCGGTGACGACCACACCTGTGGCCTGCGGCCGAACGGGACCGTGGACTGCTGGGGCAACAACCTCTGGGAGCCGCCCCAGGAGGAAGGCATCATGGACATCGGTTCCGGGGATTAGTTTACCTGTGCCGTCGCCCACGACTCCAGCGCCTATTGCTGGGGGCGCGACTCCGAAAGGGACCTGGAACCGCCCGACCGGCGCGGGTTCGAGATTATCAGCAGCGGCGACCAGCATACCTGTGCCGTGCGGAACGACGGGGTTGTCGTCTGCTGGGGCGGTAATCGCTACCTCGGAGCCACCAATCCCCCCGACGACCTGGAACAGTCCCGCTACTAATGGCCCAACAGAATTGCATTGGTGGGTTGGGGCAAAACCGTCGTTCCCGCGCAGGCGGGAACCTCGGTGCAACTTGTAAGATCAGGTTCCCACGGGAATGGCGATAGGCAAGCGCCACTCATCATTCCAGATCAGTTGACGCACTAATCGCCCTTTTTGAAGTCCCTTCCCCCGTCAAGGGAGAAGGGACTTCCGGAAAGGTTTCTAGGGGTTGGCGGGGGCGCCGGCTATTACCATGGCGCCGAACTCCTTATCTATCCCGCGTGGCCACTCCCGGCCCTCGGGGTCGCTGATGTGGATTACCAGTGAGGGCCCCAGTTCGGCTATTTCCATGCGGATGGTGTCGCCGTCCTGCACCGGGCCGATCTCCTGGTGGTTGACTCCGGTTGCAACAACATCGCCGGGCTCCAGGGTAGTTACCTTGGAGAACTCGGAGATCAACTCCCTGATGTGGTGGGCCATGTCGCTGGTGGGGAAGTTGTGCCGGGGCTCATCGTTGTTCCACAGGCGGACCTGCAGGTTCTGGGGGTCGGGTATCTCGTCGGCGGTTACCAGCGCGGGCCCCATGGGCGCGAAGGTGTCCCAGCACTTGCCCAGGAAGAAGCTGTTGCCCAAAGCGCCGGGGATGCCGCGGGCCGACATATCCAGGAAGTTGGTGTAGCCGAACACGTAGTCCAGCGCCTCGTCCTGGCTGACGTTGGTGGCCGTCTTGCCGATGACGAAGGCCAGTTCCGGTTCGTGGTGGAATATGGATGCGGGGGCGGGAGGCAGCACGCAGGTGTCGCCATTGCCGATGATGGCCGTGGGAGACTTGAGGAAGGCATCCAGCCGGGCCGCCAGCCGCTGGCCGTACTCCAGGTAATTGACGGCGGCGCAGATAAGCTTGGTGGGTTTGGGCACCGGCGCCCGCAGCCGCACGCTGTCCAGGGCCACCCCGCCCTGGCCGGATATGGCGGACTCAATCCTTGGCTTCATGGAGTCCCAGTTGGTTATAACCTCGTCCATCAGGTCGTGGGGGCGTCGGAAAGTCATGCCTTCCACTGCGGCCATGGCATCCACCACGTTGCCGTTCTGAATTACGCCCAGCTGGTAATCGTTGTACAGGACCAGTTTCATGGTTAGTGTTCTCCTTAACTAGTTTTCTCGTCTTTGTTTAGTTGTCTTAACTACCCTGCTGAATCTCGAAAAGGGTTCTAGGCAGACCAGACTACCTTATTATGGAGAGCAGGGTTCCGGTGCGAAGCTCACTGTGATTCGGTACGGGGACAGAAACGGTTCCGCCTTCGTAAGCCCTTTGCATAACTATGTGACTACCCCGCCTTCTCACTTCGACAAACCCCTGTTTTGCCAGGATTTCACATACTTCCCTGCCCGAGAGCACTCTAAGCCTGGCCAGCGGTGACCTCTACCTGAGTAACATAGATTTCAGTGTGCAGGCGGTCCTCAATTTCGGTTGCAGATGCCGTTTCAAAGAATAGCTCCAAGGCCTCCTTGAGGTTGTCGCGAGCCTCTGAAACCGTATCCCCCTGGCTGGCAATGTCCAGCTCCGGGCACAAAGCCACGTAGCCGTCCCCCTCACGTTCAATGATGGCTGTTAGCTGTCTCGGCATTGCCGCTCTCCACTTCCATGTCCGGTTCAAGCAATGGGTAGAATCAGGCAGGACGTTCACTACATTAGAAGTTCCTGACAAGGGGAATCGTATCACCAACATCCACACCGGTCTATGTCTGCCTCTCTTACAGGCTCTTATTGCGTGACACTGAATTCGTTAAATGCAACTTTTGACAGTGCTAAAATGGGCCCCAGGATAGAATCTCATAAGGAGAAGGGCTATGGAACGCCACATTCCCAGCAAGGACGAGGTCCTGGCATACCTGAAAGAGGACCGGAACTGGGGTCGGTGGGGCGATGACGACCAGATGGGGGCGATGAATATGGTCACCCCGGAAAAACGGGTGGCCGCGGCCCGCCTGGTCCGGACCGGCCGCGCCGTTTCCCTCAGTCGCGTGTATCCCAAGACGCCGGCGGCCAACAATCCCAACCCTGCCCAGCATTTCATGAAGCGCAACCCGCGAGAGCCCGGCGGCGGCTCTGCCGTTGACTACTACGGCGTTTCCTACCACGGGCAGGCCAACACCCACTTGGACGCCCTGTGCCACGTTTGGGACGAGAACGGGATGTGGAATGGCCGCCGGGCGGAGGACGTCATTACCTATGACGGGGCAACCTGGGGCTCGGTTGAGCACTGGAAGGAGGGAATCATTACCCGAGGGATCCTCTTTGACGTTCCCAGGCACCGGGGAGAGCCCTTCGTCACCATGGAAAAGCCCATTCACGGTTGGGAACTGGAGGACATCGCGAAGGCCGAGGGAATAACGATGGAGCCCGGCGATGCGGTGATCGTTTACGGAGGCCGCGAAAAGTGGGGCGAGGTCAATGGCATCTGGGGTGGCGATCCCTCCGGGCGGCCCGGATTGCACGCCTCATGCCTGAAGTTTCTTCGAGAGTCGAACTGCTGCCTCCTGGTATGGGACATGATGGACTTCATGCCCAACGGCTACGACATACCCTGGAGCGTCCACGGCGCCATCTTCGCCTACGGCATCGGACTGCTGGACAACGCCCTGCTGGAACCGCTGGCCGAGGCCTGCGCCGACGAGGGGCGGTACGAGTTCATGCTGACGGTCAATCCGCTGCGGGTGGTGGGTGGCACCGGCTCACCGGTAAACCCCATAGCCCTGTTCTAGCCGGACAAGGGGCATCAGGGGGGCCCGGGTAGGGGCGCACGGCCGTGCGCCCCTACCTGATTGCGGCAACGCAATGGTCGGGAGCCTCTTCCTGGAATATCCTGCCCAACCACCGTCGGATCAAGCCTAAACCGCCTCGTAGCCCTTCTCTTTCCCCACGGTTACTGGCTTCAGCCGCTTTTGCCCTTGCAATGTTCGCAGCGCTTGCTGTACCTGGGGGTCGCCGTGCCGGCGAAAGCGGTTCAGCACCTTGCTGTGGCTCTGGGGTCGGGCACAGAACTCCCAGATGTTGTCGGCCAGGTCGTCACCGGCGGCGGGCAGGGGTTTGAGGGTTGTAATCAGGGTGTGGCCGGGGTTGCCGTCCACAGCCTCGCCGGTGCGATAAGAAAGCAGGCCCAGGTTGCTCTGTCGTTCCAGGTAGTTGCGCAGGCTGGTCTGGAGCCTGCCACCCTGTCCGGTGGAACCGTAACCGTGCACCACCTCCAACTGCACACCGCCGCGCGGATGGCTTCGGGCGGCGGTGTTGTAGAAGTCCCGAAACTCGGTAAGAGCTTCGGCCCAGGTTTTGCCGTGCAGGTCCAGCTTCGAGGAAGGCATCAGGTGTTGACTTACTCCGGCAGGTCTTCCAGGGGCGGGAGATTCTCCGCAGGAACCTGCTCCTGGACCCGGGGCTGCATCAACTGGCTGAGCCTGCGGCGTTGCTCGTTGCTGAGGCCTGCCGAAGGCAAAGGACGGGGAGGGGCGTTCCTGATGGTTTCCAGTTTGCCCAACAGCGTGCTGGCTGTCCGAAGGCGGTCTCCCACTCGGGTAGTCCCCAATTCGTACTCGAAGAAATTGCTGTGCAACTCTTTCACCACTGTGTGAAAGATTGTCAATTCGGGGTCGTCCCATTCGTCGCGCAACTGGTCGAGAATCAGTTCAACCCGATAATGGTTATAGTGGTTCCAGCCCCGCAGCTCGGCATATGACTTGACGGCGTGGGATACCGCGCCGTAGGCCTTCTCCGAGGCCGGTACTGTATCCCCCAGTTCCAGTTGTTGCTGGGCGTGCTTGAGGAGGCGCTGGCTGAGCCGGAAGTAGCGGTCCGACCTTTCGCGCCGCTGCTGTTCGGACTCGGGATTATTGGGGAGCGTGGTCAAAACTGTACTCTCTCCGAAGCCGTGACTTGGCGGCGCAAACTCCGCAAACGGGGTTACCCCGGCAATTCATCCGTCGGTGGAAGTTCATCTACGGAAGCCTGCTCCTGGGCAGGAGGCTGCATAAGTTGGCTGAGCCGCCGCCGTTGCTCCTGGCTGAGATCAGACGACGGCAATGGGTGCGGGTCTCTCGCACGCAGCGATTCGAGCTTATCTATAAGGTTTCTTGCGGTATCCACCCGGTCTTTGACTCTTGTGACTTCCATCTCGTGCTCGAAGAAATTCTTATGGAGCGACTGGATGGCGTCATAACCCTCAGTCAGGCTGGGGTCGTTCTCTTCGTCTCGCAACTGATCCAGGACCAACCCAACCCGATAATGGTTGTAGTGGTTCCAGCCGCGCAGCTCGGCGTATGACTTGACGGCGTGGGATACGGCGCCGTAGGCCTTTTCCGAGGCCTGAACCGTGTCTCCCAGGTCCAGTTGTTGCTGGGCGTGCTTGAGCAGGCGCTGGCTGAGCCGGAAGTGGCGGTCCGACTTTTCGCGGCGCTGCTGTTCGGACTCGGGATTGTTTGGGGATGTGGTCAAGACAGTACTTTCTCCGAAGACGTGACTTGGCGGCGCAAACTCCGCAAACGGGTTTATTCCGGCAGGTCTTCCAGGGGCGGCAGATTCTCCGCAGGAACCTGCTCCTGGACCGGGGGCTGCATTAACTGGCTCAGCCTGCGGCGTTGTTCGTTGCTGAGGCTGGAAGACGTTAAGGGCTTTATGGGAGAGTTGCGGATGTTACCAAGCCGTTCAACCATGTCATTGGCAGCATCTATTCCGGCTTGAACCTGGACAGTGCTTAGTTCGTACTCGAAAAAGTTGTCGTGCAATGCTTTCACAGCCATGTGCAAGGTAACCAGGTTTGGGTCTGCCAATTCTTCGCTTAGTTGGTCCAAAATGAGCCCAACCCGATAATGGTTGTAGTGGTTCCAGCCCCGCAGCTCGGCGTATGACTTGACGGCGTGGGATACGGCCCCGTAGGCCTTTTCCGAGGCCTGCACGGTGTCTCCCAGTTCCAGTTGTTGCTGGGCGTGCTTGAGCAGGCGCTGGCTGAGCCGGAAGTAGCGGTCCGACTTTTCGCGGCGCTTCTGTTCGGACTCGGGATTGTTTGGGGGCGTGGTCAAAACAGCCTGGTCTCCATGGAACTGGCCTAATGATAGCAGACAGGCCAATATCTCGGCTCGCAAGGCAGTCTTCAGATTGCCCAAAATCCCTTTTGCTATAATGCTCCCTGCGAGAATGCGGCCTGTCCGAATCAGGAAAGGGAAAGAATTCGGGCTTTACAGGGGCGGCCAGAAGACGCCCATTGGTCGCAGCCCATTGAACCTTGCTTCTACGAGGAGCCAATGACGGAACAGGATTGGCCTATTCTGCGGGCCCAGCCCCGCACCTTTTTCAAGACGCCCCTGTGTACCAACCTGGATGAACTGGACGCGGACATTGCCTTCATTGGCATGCCCTTCGACCAGGGCACCCTGGGGAGGCCGGGCGCCCGCTACGGTCCCGATGCTGTCCGCGATGCGCCCCGGGCCTATTCTTATACCGACCCCTTCGGTCGCCAGCAGGAAGCCGAGGGTTTCTATAACATCGAGGCCGGTGATGAACTTCTGCGGGGCGTCACCATGGCCGACTGCGGGAATATCACGACCATCCCCTCCAACGTGCACCGCAACTTCGACAAGCTCACCGAGGCGGTGGAAAAAGTGGTGGCGCGCGGTTCCTTCCCGGTCGTGGTGGGCGGCGACCACGCCATAACCTATCCGGTAGTACGGGGATTGAGCAGCTTCGAGCCGCTGAACATTGTCCACTTTGACGCTCACCTGGACTACAGCCACGACTACCAGGGCGAACTTTACACCCACGGCAGTCCCATCCGCCGCTGCCGGGAACTGGATTTCGTCAGCCACATCACCTCGGTGGGCATTCGCACGGCCCGACGCCAGCCCTACGAGGACTCGCAGCGGGATGGCAGCCTCATCATAACCACCAGCCAGTTTCGCTCCCAGGGCCCCGAGGCTATCGCGGGCCAGATACCCCGGGGCGAGAACCTCTACATAACCCTGGACATTGACGTGATGGACCCCAGCCAGGCCCCCGGCACCGGCACCCCTGAAATTGGGGGCCTGTTCTATCACGAAATGCGGGACTGCCTGGCCTCCCTGGTTTCCGGCCATAACCTGGTGGCCTTCGACCTGGTGGAGGTGGCCCCGCCCTATGACTCGTCGGAGTTGACCAGCCAGTTGGGCGCTGCCCTGATTATTGATATACTGGCGGCAAGGTTTCCTTCCAGGTAAACGGAGCCCCCGCCAGTGCCCGAAGCATGAAACCCTGGTTGATTGAGGTCTGACGTCCCATGACGGCTGAAAGCGAGGAACAGGTTGGCCTGGCCCTTTCCGGGGGCGGCTTCCGCGCCAGCCTCTTTCACCTTGGCGGCCTGTGGCGGCTGAATGAAATCGGCAAGCTGGCAGAGATTGACGCCATTTCCGGCGTGTCCGGCGGCGCACTGGTAGCCGGGGTTCTGGGTACCCGCTGGGAGCGGCTGCGGTTCCGCAATTGCCGGGCCGACAACTTCAGGGAAGAAGTGATCGAACCCGTCTTCCAGCTTTGCAGCCGCAATATTGACGTCGCCAGCGCCTTTGCGGGCCTGTTTGCGGGGCCCACCGCACTGGAAAAACGCTATGAGGACTTGCTGGTGGGCAAGCGGACCCTGCGCCAGCTGCCCAGCAGTCCCCGCTTTATTTTCAACGCCTGCCACCTGGAAACGGAAAGCAACTGGACCTTTTCGCGAGATGGAGTCGATACCGGAGAGTTTGGCAGGGTAGAGAAAACCGATATCCCGCTGGCCAAAGTCCTGGCCGCCTCTTCGGCCCTGCCGCCCGTATTGCCGCCGGTGCGCTTGCCATTGCGGGGAATTGCTGCGACTGCCGAAGCACAGCCCGACAGCGAACCGCAGCCCTTCATGGGCACGGCCACGCTGGCGGATGCCGGACTCTGCGACAGCCTGGGCCTCCATGCCATTCGCCACATGAAACACCTGCTGGTGTCCGATGGCACCAAGTCCTTCCGAAGGTCGGCCATCCCTCCCTGGGAAGTCTGGACTTCCCGCATTACTAACCCGATGCACACGGCCTTTGAGCAGAACCGTCATCTCAGGATGGAACAGCTTGCCTCTGACATTGAACGGGGTGAGAAGTCGGGAGTTGTCTGGGCCCTGAGAGACGATCCCCGCGACAACCATGACCGGCTGTCCTTTCCCGTGAGACCGGGGTGGACTTCTTACATCCGGTCAATGAGGACTCGGATGGCGGCGTTTACTGCCGAGGAAAAGATGCGCCTGGTCAACTGGGGCTATATCCAGTGCGACCTGGCCATCGGGGCCGGCGGACCGGATTCCCTGCCGCCCTCGCCGGGGCTGCCCTTTCCGGAATATGGCTTTGACCGGGAACCGGAGAGGAAACGAAAGTCGCGCCGGAGCGGGGACTATCGTAAACTCAAGGCCAGGGGGCGACGGGCGACGGGCTGACGCTCCGATAGCCGCCGGACCAATACACCACTATGCCCTTCCTAACCGGTGAAGACAAAGCTTTTATTGGCGTAATCCACCTGCCGCCCCTGCCAGGCTCACCCCGGTGGGGCGGCGACCTGTCGGCCGTCCTGGACCAGGCGGAACGGGAAGCGGCCACGCTGGCCGAAGGCGGGGCCAGCGGCATTATCGTTGAGAACTTTGGCGACGCCCCCTTCCGAATCGGGCGGGTGGAACCGGAGACGGTGGCCGCAATGACCCGCGCTGTGGACCTGGTCAGCCGCTCCACGCCTTTGCCGGTCGGGGTGAACATGCTCCGCAGCGACGCCCTGTCTGCCCTGGCAGTGGCGGTGGCCGGCGGCGCCCAGTTCATCCGCGTCAACATCCACTACGGCACCATGGCCGCCGACGAGGGGCTGGTTACGGGCGAGGCCTTTGAAACCCTGCGTCGCCGCCGCTTGATGGATGCGGAGCGCATCGCCATCGTGGCCGACGTGATGGTGAAACATGCGGTACCCCTGGGCGACCTGGACCTGGGCCTGATTGCCCGGGAGACGGCCTATCGGGGCCTGGCCGATGCCTTGATCGTTACCGGGCCAGTCACGGGCCAACCCGCCGTTGCCGACGACGTGGCCACGGTGCGTCGCGCCGTACCCGACCGTCCCCTGCTGGTGGGCAGCGGGGTGGACGCCGCCAACGCGGACCGGTTTCTGGCCCATGCCGACGGGGCCATAGTGGGCACCAGCCTCAAGCAGGACGGGGTGATCACGAACCCCATAGACCTGGAACGCGTAAAGGCCACGGCAGAAGCCTTTCGGTCCGCAGGTTGAGCATTCAGTAGGGGCAGACCTATGTGTCTGCCCGCTTCCCGCACGACACCTCGCGAAAGTCGCGATGGCGCCAGGAAACATCTCCGGACTACCCCCACCAACATTGAACCGGTACAACCAACAGGTTAAAGGAGCTAACCAATGCCGGAAACCAACGAGGCCGTCGCCTTTACCAGCATGGCGGAAGGCACCCGCGAGGACTACGAACTGCTGGACCGCCTGGAGGAAGAATTTGCCCGGGGTACGGCCGACCGGGTCCTGGATATGCTGCGTGGCCTGTCCGGGTCCCTGTCCGGCTACAAGATTGACCGGCTGGAGCACTCCCTGCAGTCCGCCACCCGCGCCCATCGGGATGGGGCAGACGAGGAGATGGTGGTGGCGGCCTTGCTGCACGACATCGGCGACCTTTTGTCGCCCTTCAATCACAGTGAACTGGCCGCCGCCGTTCTGCGTCCCTACGTCTCCGAGCGTACCTACTGGATCGTCCGGCACCACGGCCTGTTCCAGAGTTACTATTACGCCCACCACTCGGGCGGCGACCGCAATGCCCGGGATGCTTACCGCGACCATCCCTGGTACCAGGACACCATAGACTTCTGCCACAAGTGGGACCAGTCCTCCTTTGATCCCGCATACGAGTCCCTGCCGCTGGAGTTCTTTGAGACCATGGTTCGCCGTATTTTCGCCCGGGAACCCTTCAGCCAGGTAGAGGAAAGCCGGTAGCAGGCCCATGGAAGGCTTCCCCCTTCCCACCTACTCAACAGGCCGAGGCTGACGGTGGTTCGGTGGGGAAGACGGTCTGGGGCGAAGGCCTGGACCGGCAGAAATTCTTCGGCCAATTCCTGAAGCATTGCCCCCCGCCCCGTATGGGCGCAGGCCTTTCAATTCAGGTGGCGCGGCGGCCGAACAGGAACAGATGCCCGGGGTCAGGGTGGGTTGCGAACCGCCCCTGCGGGCGTACATGCACCTTGAAAAAACGGAAGCGAAAGGGCGCGTTTTATTGATACCCTCTTTCACTCGATATACAATCTGGAGTAATTCGCGCTGTTGGCGGGTGGGTCATTGCAGAGGGCATGCAGTTTTGCCTGGCGCGAACCGCCACCCTTTCGCCACCCTTTGGGAAGGGACCTTCCCAATACAAACGCGCAATACCAGGACCAAAGTCGAGGCTGCTTTGAGGGCCAGCAATGAATAACGAGCCGGGAGTAACTGTTACCGACCTCACCGTGGAAAGGGACGGTTTTCGCGCCCTGGTCAACGTCAATTTTCACATTGGTCCGGGCAACCTGGTTGGGGTACTGGGTCCCAACGGGGCCGGCAAGAGCACCCTTTTCGGAGCTATCGCCGGCGTACTGCCCATTGCCAGGGGAACGGTGGAACTGCACGGTACCAAGGATCGGGCCGGCGCCCTGGCCTACGTTCCCCAGCGTGACAGCATCAACTTGCGGTTCCCCGCCACCGTTTACGATGTGGTGATGATGGGCCGGTACTGCCACCTGGGGCTGTTCCGGTTTGCTGGCCGCAAGGACCGGGAAATTGTAAGGACGTGCCTGGAACGGGTAGGGTTGTGGGAAAGGCGCGACGCCCTCATTGAAGAAAACTCCGGGGGACAGCGCCAGCGGGTATTCATCGCCCGGGCCCTGGCCCAGGATGCCAGGATCGTGCTGCTGGATGAAGCATTCAGCGGGGTGGACGTGGGAGCCCAGGAGGGCATTATCGAGGTGCTCCAGTCCCTGCGGGACGAGGGCAGGGTGGTTATGCTGGCGACCCACGATTTAACCAACCTGGCGCAACGCTTCGACCAGATAATCTGTATCAATCGGCACATCTGCGCATACGGCCCGCCAGAAGAGGCCTTCAACCCCGAGGTGTTGGAGGAGTTATACGGCTCTCACGGCCTCGTTATGGCCCACAGCCACATGGGAGGCGAAACTCACATCGAGACCCACATGCACAATGATTGATTTCATCATCGGGCCCTTCCAGTACTCCTTCATGCTTCGGGCGTTGATAGTTTCGGCGCTGGTGGGGTTATTGCTTCCCATGGTAGGGGCCTACATCATCACCCGGGGCCGCGCCTTCATGAGCGATGCCCTGGCCCACTCCATAGTGGTCCCCGTTGCCGTTGCCTCCCTCCTGGGCTTCACCTCTTACGTCACCGCCGTCCCCGGGGGCATCGCCATTGCCCTGCTCATGGGGTACCTGAGCCGGCACACGGGCATCAGCGACGATACTTCTATCGGCGTAGTCTTTGCCGGTATGTTCGCCATCGGGCTGATTATTCTGTCCATCAGCGTGGACGTTAATCCCGAGCGCGCCATCAACATCGAGGATCTCTTGCTGGGCCAGGTGCTGGGCGTGACGCGCACCGACGTCCTGGTGTCCCTGGTCCTGACCGTAGCCGTGGCCGCCGGAATTTTCCTGTTCCACCGCCACCTGGTCTTTACAACCTTCGATCCGCTGGGCGCCCGGGTTGTGGGAATCAAGACCACGGTGGTCGAATATGTCCTGCTGGCCCTGCTGGCCCTGGTCATCGTCATCGGCCTGTCTGCTGCCGGGATTGTGCTGGTAATGGCCATGCTGGTGATTCCCTCGGCTGCCGCCTACCTGCTGGCCCGGAGGTTTACCGGGGTAATTCTCATTGGAGCGGCCATCGGCGTGGTGTCGGCTGTCGCGGGACTATACCTGTCCTTTTACGCCAACTGGCCCTCGGGCCCGGCCATGGCCTGTGTGGCGGCGGCCATATTCGGCGTCGCCACCCTCCACAAGCGGGCCTTCCCCGTCAAATCCGTAGAATAGCCCGCATCTTGCCGATTTTCGGGGCCCCGCAGGTGGTATTATGGGGTTCGCCGTTTCTGGGTGCGTCCTGAACGACCATCTCCTGACTTGAAGGTGAAATGATGCGATTGGCCGGCAAAACAGCCTTTATCAGTGGCGGGGCCCGGGGAATGGGAGCCGCGGAAGTACGCCTCTTCATCGCCGAGGGCGCCAGCGTTGCCTTCGGGGACGTGCTTGAGGAGGACGGAAAGGCCCTGGAAGCCGACATTGTCCGGCAGGGTGGTCAGGCCATGTTCCTGCCCCTGGACGTTACCAGCGCGGCCCAGTGGCAGGCCGCCATTGAAGCTACCGTGTCCAGGTTTGGCAAGCTGGATGTGCTGGTCAACAACGCCGGAGTGAGGGGCGACGGCCTGGTGGAGGATGTTTCCGGGGAGGAGTGGGACCGGGTGATGGATATCAACGCCAAGGGGACTTTCCTCGGCACACGGGCCGCGTTGCCGGAAATGCGCCGGCACGGCGGAGGCTCCATCGTCAACATTTCATCCCAACTGGGACTGGTGGGGGTGGACAACAGCAGTTCCCAGTACCAGGCTTCCAAGGGCGCGGTGCGCATTTTCACCAAGGCTACTGCCATTCAGTACGCTGGGGATGGGATCCGGGCCAACTCAGTCCACCCGGGGCCCATTGCCACGCCCATGACCGAGGGCGGCCGGTCCGACCCGGAACGCTTCAACACCACCGTATCCCGCATACCCCTGGGCAGATACGGGCAACCCGAAGACGTGGCCTTCGGGGTCCTCTTCCTGGCCTCAGACGAGTCCTCCTTCATGACGGGCAGCGAGCTCGTTATTGACGGAGGCTGGAC
>JAPPJA010000557.1 GCA_028874675.1 Chloroflexota bacterium | reverse complement strand
TTCTGGCATAATCACGAAGGTTGTGACAGAGTAAGAATCCCCAATACGAACCGAGATTACTGGGTTTCTAAGCTGGAGCGTAACTCAAACCGAGACAAGAAGAATATCGTCCGCCTGGAATTGAGCGGCTGGCAATCCATTGTTATATGGGAGTGCCAGCTGAAAGACATGGCGGCAACTATCCAATTCCTTACTCAATTCCTTGACAATACGAAACAATGCAGCGTGGGAGAAAAGCATGAGCATTAACTTTGGCGATCTTAGCCGCAATATGGTGATTGAGCTGGATGGCCAGCCCTGGCAGGTGATGGACTATGAGCGGCACAAGATGCAGCAGCGCGCCCCCGTCACCCGCATCAAGATGAAGAACCTGCTGTCGGGCGCGGTGGTGGAGCGAACCTTCCAGCGCTACGACACCGACTTTACCGTGGCTGAGATCGACAACCGGGAGACCCAGTACCTGTACACCGACGGCAACTATTTCTACTTCCTGGACCAGGAGACCTTCGACCAGTACGAGCTTACCAGGGAACAGTTGGGTGACAACCTGAATTACCTGAAGGAAAACATGATATCCGAGATGGTTTTCTACAAGGGGTCTCCCATTAATATGAACCTGCCCACCCACGTGGAGCTGGAAGTTAAGGACACTCCGCCGGCGTTTCGGGGCGACACCGCCCAGGGCGGGAACAAGCCGGCTACCCTGGAAACCGGCCTGCGCATCAACGTCCCCATGTTCATCACCCCCGGCACTGTCGTAAAGGTGGACACTCGTACCGGGCAGTACACCGAACGAGTAAGCTAGCGTTTTGACACTCCCGCAGCAGACAGTCCTTACCGTCAGCCAGGTGGCTGTCCACCTGCGGGAGATGCTGGAGAGCCACCCCTTTCTCTCCGACCTGTGGATTGTGGGAGAGGTCTCCAACCTCCGGGCCTCTTCCTCGGGTCACTCCTACTTCACCCTCAAGGACAGCTCAGCCTCGCTAAACTGCGTACTGTTTCGCGGCCAGGGCGGGGCGGGGATGCTGGAGAACGGCAAGTCCGTTCGCGCCCACGGGCGAATGAGCTTCTACGAGCCCCGGGGCTCCACCGACTTCATGGTGGACCGGGTGCTGCCCGAAGGCGAGGGAGCGCTGGCCCAGGAACTGGAACGCCTGAAAGCGCGGCTGGGCCAGGAAGGGCTTTTCGAGGAATCACGCAAGCGGCCGCTGCCCCAGTTCCCCGAAGTGGTTGGCGTCGTCACATCTCCCACGGGGGCGGCGTGGCAGGACATCCAGAACGTGGTCCGACGCCGGTATCCCCTGGCGCGTTTGCTGCTGTCTCCCACCCAGGTACAGGGCCTGGAGGCCGCGCCCCAGATCGCTACGGCCCTGGACCTGCTGGACTCGGACGGCAGCGCGGATGTGATCATCGTGGCCCGGGGCGGAGGCTCGCTGGAAGACCTGTGGCCCTTCAACGAGGAGATCGTGGCCCGCGCCATCTTCCGGAACCGCATTCCGGTGGTCAGCGGAGTGGGCCACGAGACGGACTTCACCATCGCCGACTACGTTGCGGACCGGCGCGCGCCCACCCCTTCGGCGGCGGCGGAACTGGTGGTCCCCGACGGGTCAATCCTGCTGCAGACCATTCAGGCCTGGACCGAACGAGCCCACCGCAGCGCCATCCGGGCAGTAGATGCCAGCAAGCAGGAGGTGTCCAGCCTTTCCCGGCGGCTGGAATCCGGCCTGCCGGATCTGGACCACCTGAAACGGCAGGTGGACGACCTGGCCGATGTCCTTGGAACCCACCTGCAGACCCGTCTCAATGTGAGCAGGCTGGAAGTGAACAGCTTCGAAAGCCGGTTGCGCACCCTGGACCCGGCCGCCACCCTGCGCCGGGGCTTTGCCGTGGTGCAGCATGGGGAGACAGGCCGGGTTGTGTCCGGAGTGGGGCAGGTCGGCAGCGGTGAAACGCTCACGATTACCGTGTCCGACGGGGCCTTTAGGGCCACGGCGGGGGACGGCGCTCCGGGACCCACTGATCCGGCCACTTCCGCCGATTTTCCCAGGCCACCACAGGTTGCTGAACCTGAGTCTTCCTCTGCTGTGGCTCCGGGCAAGGGTACGTCCGAGGGAGCGGAGCCGGCGCCGCAGGCCAGGCCCGCGCGCCGGGGACGACGCCGTCCGCCGGAACCGCCCGCCATGGACCGGCTGCTTTAGGCAGCATCCGTCCCCGTCCACCAAGTCCATCCCGACCGCATGTCTGGCAATGCCCCTCCTTGCCCGGGCGGCAACCCTATGTGCCTGGAGAACAGGCGCAGAAAAAAACGTTTTTCCCTTTTAAATCGTCTCATTTGGTCTCATGTTGTATCTGGACGTTTCCCCGGGACCGGCAGAAAAGGCTCCAAAATGAGGTCTCCTGAGGCATAAACGTGAGAACTTCCGGCCTCAGGCTCTGTTAATTGAAGGGAGCCGGAGAGTCCCTGCGAGTTTCGGGCTATTGATTCCATGGTAGGGGCGGGTTATCCGGATGTGGAAGGGGGACCGCGTCAGTGTTGCGGAAATGAAGCCGCAAACGGGGATGCAGGTTGAACTGGGGGTTGAAGCGCTGACTTCCCGGCTCCTTGGATCTGCACGCTTCCAGTCCAGGCGGCCTCGCGGTAGGACCATGTGAGGCACACTGGCCCGTCTCCCTGATGGCCGGATCAGGTGGTGTCGTCCTCAGCCATGGCCCGCCCGATATCCTCGTCCAGGCAAAGTCCGGCAGTTCCGTTGCTGGTCAGCGGGTTTCCCTGTCCATCAAGGACACTGCCGTTCACCACGGTCACCCGTCCATCGGCCACCGCCCGCAGTGTTTCCAGAATCAGGTAGGGCTCCCGGACGTATTGCGCTCGGCGTATCCTCCGGAACAGGGGCAGGTCCTCTCCCCGGGTTTCCCTTGCCTCATCCAGGTCAACGCCATCTATTTCCAGCCAGTCGCCGTCGAAGTCGGCCCCGACAATGGGCACCGTGAAGTAGGAAACCACCGGCCCCCGGTCCAGTTCCTCGGTGGCCAGGTGAATCATCGCGCCAGTGCGGGTGGAGCGCCGGCGTATCAGTTCCCACGTAACACTCTGCCACGTCCCGATGGGTCCGTCGGGCAGGGCGGGATGCAGGTTAAGCAGCGAGAAACGGCGGCACATCTCCCCGCCGACGATCAGCATATACCCCGCCAGCACGCAGATGTCCGGCCTGTAGTCCTCCAGGTCCCCCAATACCAGGCGGTCATAATCGGGGCGCAACGCGTCCCAGGAAAGCCCGGCGGCGCTGCGGGAGCGGCGGTAAAGGGCGGAAGAGCGAGTGACCAGGGGCAGGCCATAACCGTCCACCAGGGCGAAGAACTGGTCCGAGCCCGCAGCCTGGCCCCGGTCCCGGTTGCTGAATACGAACTGGATGCGGGCGTTCAGCTGGCCCCGGCCTATGTGGTCCTGGATGAACCGCAGCAGCCCCCGCGAACCCTCACCCCTGCCGGTGGAGAACCAGCCGATGTTCAGCATGGGCTGGCAGCCGCGTCAATATCCCTCCCACACAGATGGTGGAAGGCCGGGACTAGGTTGCTGCCCTTCCGCCAGCGGTCTTCGGTCACAGCAGCCACAACAGCCGCTCTGCTGGAAGAAGGTTGAAACGGCATCTAGTCGCCGTCGGGGAGTTCTTCATCGGGTTGCCAGTTCTCGTCATCCGGGGGCATTTCCAGGTCCGCCCAGGCCATGTTGTCCGGCGTTGGTGCGGCGGCGGGTCCGCCACCGTCGCGAATTTCGGCAATGCGCAGCTCGGTTTCCTCGAGCAACTGGCTGCAGCGGCGGACCAGGACCATGCCCTGCTCGAACATCTGGGCCGCCTGGTCCAGGGGAAGGTTGCCCGCCTCCAGGGTTTCCACCATTGTTCCCAGGCGGGTGAAAGCCTCCTCGAAGTTCAGCGACGCGGGGTTGGGAGAGGAGTCGTCGTTCTGGTGTTCCAGCATGTCCAGCCGTGACCACAGGAAGGGATAGTTGATTGCCTAACCAGTTTAACGCTCAGCACGGCCAAAAGGAAGAGAAGCCGCGCGGTGGCGAAGGGCAATCGCATATGAAACTGTTCACCCTTCTTACAAGGGGCTGTCGTCAAATTGCAGTCAGGAGTCTTCCAATGTCCCTCTTCGTCGTTCCCGCGAAGGCGGGAACCCCGCTGTCCGAAGTCAAGATGTCTGCCTTCACAGAGGTGACCGGGCATTTTGACGACACGCCTCTGGGAAGGGACGCCGTCTCAGGGTCGAGGTTCCCGCCTGCGCGGGAAAGACGGGGTATCCCCCAAGCCTGATATGTGCTAGCCCCGGGCAATTGCAAATGTTCAGAGTTGGTGAGTTACAGTGGCCTGGAATTCGTCACTTCGGCGCAGGCCGGAATCCAGCAAGGCTAACAGCGAATACAGGTCAAGGGCAGCAAGGATTCCTGCATACCGGCGAAAGCCGGTATGACGGGGCTGGCTGGTACGGAAATAACTCCAATTCTAAAGCTTTCCGCGCAGTGGCACAGGCCCTCGCATTCCTCGGGGCAACCACCCAGTCCGTGTATGGTGAGTTCCTGAAGGGCGAGCAGACGACCCTTCTGCACGCCCGGTGTGAACAAGGTAGCGGGAGTCTTGAATGCTACCCAAAGACCCCGGCCCTGCCGCCGTGTCCTGTTTCCTTTAACCACCCTCCCCAGTAAACTGTTTCCGATCCAGTCAACCGATTCAGGAGGCCCCAATTGCGCGCCATCGACATTCACGCCCACCAGGAACCACTGAGCTTTCAACGCGCCATCGCCGCCGGCAACAGCTGGCACGGACTGACCGCCGACAGCGACGAGGCGGACATTGATCCCATGGAAGAATGGACACCCGAGCAGCGCATTGCCGACATGGACTCCCTGGGAGTGGACGTGCAGGTGGTATCTACCAGCGCGGCCTTCTATATGTACGACCGGGAACCCGCCGCAACCCTGGCCATGGCCCGTGAGTGCAACGACGGGGTACACCAGTTGACAGTGGACCACCCGGACCGGTTCAAGGGGTTTGCCACCCTGCCCATGCAGGACATCCCCATGGCAATAGCCGAGCTGGACCGGGCGGTGAATCAGCTGGGCATGGCGGGCGCCATGATCGACGACAAGGTCAACAACGTTACCTACGACCACCCTCAGTTCCTGCCCTTCTGGCAGGCCGCCGAGCAGATGGGCGCCCTGCTCTTCGTCCATCAAAACGATCCCACGGTGGTGGACGCCCGCACGGAAAGCTGGCACCTTTCCAACACCGTTGGCAATCTTACCGAGCGCGCCCTGACCTTCGGGTCCCTGGTCTTTGGCGGGGTGATGGACAAGTGCCCCGACCTCAAGGTCTGCCTGGCCCACGGCGGCGGTTACACGTGCTTCGGCATTGGCCGCATGGACCGGGGCTGGCAGGTACGTGCCGACGTCCGCGCCAACATCCAGCAGCCCCCCAGCGCCTACCTCCGCCGTTTCTACTACGACTGCCTCACCCATTCCGAACCGGCCCTGCGGATGCTGATTGACACCGTGGGCGTGGACCGGGTTGTCCTTGGCACCGACTGGCCGGCCAACATGCGCATAGACTGGCCCGTCTCCTGGGTGATGGGAATGCCCAGCCTCACCCAGGAGGAAAAAGAAGCAATCCTTTGGAAAAACCTGGAAAAGCTGCTGGGCATCTGAGGAGCGCCTCTCCCCTTCAGGGTTTCACAGGTCCTGGGGCGGGCTGTCCTGGCCCTGCCTGAAACCCTCCTTATCGGAAATGGCAATAATCCAGCTCACTTTCTATCAAAATAATGAAAGTCAGCACGGTTTGTGCTAGTATCGTCAAGTTGCGCTTATATCCGAAGGAAGGGTTGACCTTCTTGGTTGACGTCAAGGTTCATGGCAAGTAACGCGCCGCGGCAGGCGGCCCCGGTAGAATCGCCCCCCCGCAGAAGAGTCGCCGGACTCGACGCCATTTCCACCGCCAGGCTATACAAGGATTTCCGGTACATCTGGGCCGGAAATTTTGTGGCTATCGGCGCCCAGTGGCTTCAGCTCTTTACCATTGGCTGGCTGGTCCATCACCTGACCGACGGAAACGCGCTGCTCACAGGCTCGGTGGTGGGCATTCGCACCCTCCCGGTTTTGATTATCGGCCCGTGGGCAGGCGTGCTGGGCGACCGCGTGGACCGGCGCAAGCTGGTCATGGTCACCCAGTCCGTAATGGCAGTGGCGGCCATCGGCTTTGCGGTCCTGGTTATTCTTACCGACCTGGAGGCCGAGGAACTGACCGGCCCCCTGCAGTGGTGGCACCCCTTCATCTACATGACCATTGCCGGTATTGCCCATACCATTATTCAGCCGGTGCGACAGGCCATGGTGGCCAACACGGTGCCCCGCAACGCCCTGGCCAGCGCCCTGTCCCTGAATGGCATGGTTTACCCCAGCACCCGGATCATTTCGCCTGCCATCGGGGCCCTCCTGGTGGCTTCCCTGGGCTTCAAGTGGAACTTCCTCATCGAAGCCATACTGTACATCGTCATTGTCTTATTGCTGATTCCGGTTAAGCTGCCATATCGCACTGAACGGCGGGGTGGAGCCGGCGGCTCCGCATTTTCCAGCCTTGTTTCGGGCCTGCGATACGTGAAGAACGAAAAGCGGATTCTTCAGCTCATAGTTATGTCCCTGATTCCCAACCTGCTGTTCCAGCCCGTAATATTCTTCCTGCCCGTATTTACCGTGGACGTGCTGGGCAGGGAAATCGGAGCCGGGGGAGCCCTGGCGTCGGCAGTGGGCATCGGAGGAGTGGCTGCCGCCATCTTTATCGCCGGAATCGGCTACCTGATGCGCAAGGGCGTGGCCGTCTTCCTGGGACTGATTGGCGGCTGTGCCTTTATACTGCTCTTTTCCCTGTCCGACTGGCTGTGGGTCTCCTTCGCCATGCTGACGGGACTGGGTTTCAGCTAGTACGTATTTCGTGTGGCCAACAGCACTCTGATTCAAACGGTCGTCCCCGACGAATTTCGCAGCCGGGTGATGAGCATTTACATGCTGGATCACGGCATTACACCCCTGGCTACGTTCATCATCGGCCTGTTCATAGCATTCTGGGACCCTGCCTGGGTATTTACGGTAATGGCTGCCGCTTCGCTGTTTTTCACTATATTGCAGGCCGTTTTCTTCCAGAGCACCAGGCAGCTGGAGTAGCTGCGAAGGTTCGCAAATTCGCTAGCAAATTATTGCCACGGGGCCGCCGCAAAAACGCCGGAATGGTCAACTGCCCGGGTTCCAGCGGTTAGCGCAGTCCCCGGACTCACAAGAAACAGATACATGATTGTCGCCGTCAGGCAAAGCACAAATTACAAGTGGTGGGCCTTCATCGCCGTGGCCATCGGCACCTTTGCGTCCGTGGCAGACCAGGTCGGCGTCAACGTGGCCCTGCACCCCATTGCGGGCCACTTCAACAGCGATATTCCCACCGTTCAATGGGTGGTGATCAGCTACACCCTTACCATCAGCGCCCTGTTATTGCCCATGGGCCGCCTTTCCGACATCGTCGGCCTCAAGAAGGTCTATATCATTGGTTCTGTGGTGTTCGCCCTCTTTGGAATCGGCGCCGCCGTGTCCGACAACCTGGGGCTGCTCATCGGCTCACGCGTCGTGCAGGGGGCAGGGGCGGCAATGACCCAGGGGACGGGCATGGCCATCGTGGCCGCCTCATTCCCCGCCAGTGAACGGGGAAAGGCGATAGGCCTGATTATGGGGGTGGTCAGCAGCGGGGCCATAGTGGGTCCGGCCCTGGGAGGCTTCCTTCTGGACCTGTTTGGCTGGCGGGCCGTCTTCCTGGTCAACGTGCCGTTGGTAACTCTCTGCGTGGGCCTGTGCCTGGCGGTGCTGTCCGACCAGGACTCCGAGGGGCCGGCCGGTTCCCGCGAAAAGAGGTCGGGATTTGACTGGCAGGGGGCGACCCTTTCCACCGGAATGCTCCTCTTATTCCTGGTGACCATCACCTACGCCCACAGGTTCGGCTGGGACTCTCCCTTCATCCTGGCCGGGCTGGCCGGTTTTGTAATCCTGCTGGCCTGCTTCATTTGGTGGGAACTGCGCACTGCCCACCCCATGCTGGAGCTTCGGTACTTCAGGATGCCGGTATTCTCCTGCGGGGTGTCCGCTGCTTTCCTGACGTTTATGGGCGGCATTTCCATATTCTTCCTGACCCCCTTCTACCTTCAGGGAGTCCTCGGCTACAGTCCCACCCAGACCGGCCTTACCCTGGTGCCCGGCGCGGTATGCATGCTGTTCCTGGGTCCGGTAAGCGGGCGCCTGTCCGATCGCTATGGCTGGCGGGTTCTTACCGTCAGCGGCCTGGCCTTCACATCGGTCAGCCTGTTCATCCTTTCCCGACTGACGGTGGACTCCCCGCTGGCGGTAATTCTGGCCGGGTTGATTCTTCAAAGCTGTGGCATGGGGCTGTTCTTCTCACCCAACGCCAGCTCAGTCCTCAGTTCCGTGAGCAGGGAAAGTTACGGGGTAATTTCAGCCTTCCTGAACCTGGTCCGCAACGCTGGCAATGTGGTCAGCATTGCAGTGGCAACGGCGATCGTGACCGCCACCATGGGTTCCATGGGCTTTGAGCCCAGCCTCTCCGCCGTGACCCAGGATGCATCCGAGGGAGTAGGGCATGCCTTTACCACCGGCCTGCGCTATACCTACCTGGCCATGACCTGCCTGATGCTGCTGGCCATGGGCATTTCGGCGCTGCGCGGCCGGCCCAGGGAGGAGTAGTACTTCGGCTGGACTGTATTGATGGGTTGGGGCTAAACCGTCGTTACCGCTCCGGCGGGAACCTCGGCGCAGCTGTAAGATCAGGCTCCCACGGGAATGGGGATAGACAAGCGCCAGCCATCTTTTCAAAGTATTTGGACCACTGGCATCTGGGCTATTGAAGGCTCGAGGTGCGACGTGCATTTGCCATTGACCGTCATTTCGATCTGCGCCGCAATGGCGAATTCCAGGACTCCGTGAGTATCAACTCTGAACTGTAACTGCCGAGTCGTAGCGCTGCGATTCAGGTGGTTTATACCAGGTAAGTGCGGGTTTCAAACCCGTCCTGGCTACAATTCGACTGTTATGCCTGTGCCGTACGACTTGAAAGGGAACTATAGCGTAGCTCGCCCGGAGAAGGTGTAAAAGTATTACGAATTCGGGGCGGCCACAATGGCCGCCCCGAAAGGGATTCAGTTTCTGCTCTGCTTCCCGAAAGGGGGATGTGAGCTATTCGTAGGGCTGCAGCTTGACCTCGTGCAGGGCGGGAATAACCTCATTGCCCAGCAGTTCAATGGAGCGCATCACGTCCTTGTGGTTCATATGTCCTTCGTTGCCGTAGATGTGCAGATATCCGGGGCTTAACCGCTCGATTACCTCCGTCAGCTTGCGGGTCACCGTCTCCGGGCTGCCGACTATGATGTTGTTCACGTCCTGGAGCTGCTGGTAACTCAGGCCCACCCCCAGGCCGCCGGCCCCGGCCACGTTGCCGGTGGGACGCTGCGCCTTCACCTCCACCGCCGCCCGCGACTGGTAGCCTGGCGGATCGTTGTGTTCCATTGGCCCCCGCTGGCGGTGTTCTATGGTCCACATGAACTCCCGCCCGATTTCGATGGCCTTCTCGTCGGTATCGGCCACCAGGCACCGAAGCAGATAGCCGAAGTGTTCCGGCCCAGCCTGGTATCCCTCATCTTTTGCGGTGTCGATATAAACCTGCCGCAGCCACTCGGTGGTGTCCACCAGGGCGCCCAGGTTCATATAGGGATGCCGGTGTTTGGCCGCCCAGACCACGCTCTCCGGGCTGCCCGTGCCGGGGAACCAGATGTCCGGATGGGGCTTCTGCACCGGCAGTACCCAGGGATTGACTACGCGGTAATTGTAGTGTTGCCCCTCGTAGCGGAAGGGGCCGGGCGTGGTCCAGCACTTGATGATGAGGTCGTGGGCCTCTTCAAAGCGCGACCGGTTCTCGGGAGGGGCGATGCCCGCCTGCAAGGTCTCCACCGCCGTACCCCGTACAAAACCTGAGATTATCCGGCCGCCCGAATAACAGTCCAGCATCGCGATTTCTTCGGCCATGCGGATGGGGTCGTTGACGGCGATGACGTTGCCCAGGATGGCGATTTTGACGTTCTTGGTGAGTTTGCTGATTACGGCGGCGTCCAGGTTGACCGAGGGCTTCATGCACCAGTAGGAGGCATGGTGCTCGTTGCTCATTATGCCGTCGAAGCCCACCTCGTCGGCCAGGGCATACTGCTCGTGGTACTGGTTATAGAGGACGTGTGCCTTTTCCGGGTCGAAGTGGGTGTTGGGGAAGCCCAACCGACCGGAATCGTACTTCTCCAAGTCCTGGCTGGTGACGTGGCCGTAGGGCTGCTCGGAAAACCAGTAAATTTCCGCCTTATCCGTGGGGCGTGCCAACTGTTCTGCCATGGCTGCCTCCTTATGAGAGTCCGGTGTATTGCGCCGGGCATTTTGGTACATCTTAAGGTGGCCTGCCCACGGGTGCAAGCAGTTTTCGGCGACCATAGGGCCTTGGCGCGCCTTTTATCGGAAAATTGATGGTCTAACTGATTGAATCAGCAAAGACGGCGGCGGCGCCTGCTGCTTTCATCAAACCTGTGCCGCCAGCACCCTGGGCGACAGCCTCGTACCTTTCCGGGGCGCTGAGGTGGTTGGCCTCGGTTGTTGTCCTGCGGGCGGAAGCATTCCTTTTTAAGTGGTCTGGCACAGGCAGAACGGCCGAAATGCAGCCAGGTCGGATTTCAAACCCTCCTCTACCTGCCAAAAGCTACCTGAATCGCAACGATAGCCCCACGGGCCGATGCTCCAAAGGCAGGCGAGGGATGTATAATCCCCCCATTCCCTCGAGACCCCAGATGGATATATCACCAATACGTAAAGGGAGGTTGCGCAATGCCTGAAGCGGGCGAAATTTCCATGGAAGAATTCAAACTGATGGCTGACCGGGCCGGGCTTGGCATGAGCCAGGAAGAGCTTGAGGCCCTCAAGCCCATATACGAGCTTTACGCCGCCTACGCCCGGGAACTGCACACCCTGAGTTTCGGCGCCGAGGAAATGGTCGTCGAGTTCCACCCTGACTGGCCGGAGGCCTGACGAGGGTTTCCCAGGTCAAACCAGCCAATTCAAGGAGGACTGCAGTAATGTCAACTTCAGATGCTCAACTCCATTACCTGACCATCCGGCAAGCCGGCGACCTGATCCGGAAAGGAGAACTGTCCCCGGTGGAACTGACCCGGGCCTGCCTGGACCGTATCGGGGACACCGACGAACGCCTCCATTCCTTCATAATGCTGCTGGCCGACGAAGCGCTGGCCCAGGCGCGTACCGCCGAGGCGGATATCCTGCGCGGCGCCTACAAGGGGCCGTTCCACGGCATCCCCTTTGCCCTGAAGGACCTCTACGATACAGCCGGAATCCGCACGACATCCGGCTCCCAGGTGGACATTGACCGGGTACCCACCGAAGATGCCACCACCACTGCCAGGCTGAAACAGGCTGGGGGCATTCTGCTGGGCAAGCTGGCCATGCATGAATTCGCCCTGGGCGGCCCGGACTGGACAACACCCTTTGAGCCCGCCTGCAACCCGTGGAACCTGGCCCACATTACCGGCGGGTCCAGCAGCGGTTCCGGTTCTGCGGTGGCTTCGGGGCAGTGCGCCGGGGCCCTGGGTTCCTGCACCGGCGGGTCCATCCGCGGCCCGGCCTCACTGTGCGGCATCGTTGGGTTGAAGCCTACCTATGGCCGCGTCAGCCGCTATGGTGTGGTGACGCTGAGCTGGTCCCAGGACCATGCCGGCCCCATGACCCGCACTGTTGAAGATACGGCCATCATGCTGCAGGCCATCGCCGGCCACGACCCCCGGGACCCGACGTCCAGCAAGGCGCCGGTGCCCGACTACTCCCGCTCGTTGCGGGAAGATATTCGGGGCGTCAAAGTCGGGCTGCCCCGGCACTACTTCTTCGCCGACGACCCGGGCGTTAACCGCGAGGTGGTAGCCCGGGTGGAGCAGGCCGTAACCGTGCTGGAGGGCCTGGGCGCGCGCGTTGAGGAGGTGACCCTGCCCAGCCTGGACTATGTGCGGGCCGCCAACTCGGTAATCATGGTCAGCGAGGCCTTCGCCTACCACGAACCAAACCTCAAGACCAGGCCGCAGGAATTTGGTGAAATTGTCCGGGGGCGGTTCCGCATTGGCGGAATGCTGAGCGCCTCCGACTACCTCCAGGCGCAGCGGGTGCGGACCTGGGCGCGGCGCGACTTTGCGCAGGTTATGAAGACGGTGGACTTCCTGGTAACCCCCACCATGACCCAACCCGCCGCGGCCTTCGAGGGCTACGACCCAAGTGCAACGGTTCGCGGAAAGAGTTTCACCGCTCCCTTCAACGTCACCGGCCTTCCGGCCATCTCGGTGCCCTGTGGGTTCACCGAGGACGGGCTGCCCATTGGAATGCAGATCGCCGGAAAACCCTTCGACGAGCCAGGCGTCATCCAGGCGGCCTATACCTACCAGCAGCACGCCGGCTGGCACGAAATGAAGCCACCCATCTAGCGGCAATCCGCTCGACAGCCAGGCCGAATCGGGAAATGGCCGTTCAAACAATCAGGGGCGGGTTCAATACCCGCCCCTGGTCTGTGGTTCGCTATGTTGGGATAGCCCCGGTATTCTTGCCTGCTAAACTAAAGCCAACGTGGGATGCGCACTTGCGCCAAGGCGGCGTCCGCTGTCGGTCTCAATGCGAAGCCCGGTCATCTTTTGGTAGGGGCAGGTTTGAAACCTGCCCTGCCCAATAGCAAGTCTGGCAAACGGAACGGAGTCCTCATTTGCCCGAGTTGTCACCAATGTGGGATACAGGGCGGGTTTCAAACCCGCCCTTACAGAAAATGTAAATCCCACCTTGTCTTTGGTTTAGATGTGATAGACCCTCGCCGCCACGTCGTGGAACATGTCGGCCCGTTCGCTGGCCGAGTAGCCGGCCGACAGCCGCTTGAAAGCGTTGTACAGGATGTGGTGGGAGTAGGAAACCTTGTCCACGGGGAAGTTGCTCTCGAACATGCAGCGGCTGGGCCCGAACTGTTCGATGCAGTAGTTGATGATGGGCGCCATGTCGCTGGCCAGCTCCTCCGACCCGATGGGCTTGTCCCGCAGGTGCCAGTCAAATCCCGTGCGGGGCATGCCAATCCCGCCAAGCTTGCAGACCACGTTGGGGCATTCGGCCACGGCGGCAATGCCCGCACGCCAGTTGTCCATTAACTCCTCGCCCCCATTGGCGTAGGGACCCACCCGCAGCAGGCCACCTATGTGGTTCAGGATGATGGTCAGGTCGGGTACGGCTTTGGCGAAGTCGGCCATTTCCGGCAGCTGGGGGAAGTAGAGCCAGCCCTCCAGTGTCAGGCCCTTGGAGGCCAAAACGCGGGCTCCCTCCCTGAACTTGTCGCTGGCCAGCTGGCCGGGCATGTTGTGGGCGGCGGTGTTTTCCACTTCGGGGTGCGGGTCCCAGGTCACCGAGTGGCGAATGCCCCGAAAATGGTAGGGGCTGGCGTCATGCAGGGCGTCCAGCACCCCTTCTACCTCGGCGCCCAGGTTAAGGTTGGCGTGGCCGATTATGGCGGCGGCGGCCCGGCAGGGTCCGTACAGTCCGCTGGCGCTGGCCGCTCCCTGCCCCTGGACAAACTCCACCTCGCCTATGGGCCGCATTTCCACGGAACCGTCGGCCCGGTACATGGCCCGCGCCTCGATGAAGACGGTGGAAACAACGTTGTGTCCGGCGTTAACGTCGTCGGCCAGTTCCTGAAGCAGGTATCGCTGGTAGGGTATGCGCTCCGCCCGCTTGTCCCAGAAGTGGTGGTGAGGGTCGATTATGGGTATGTCGGGCTCAAGGGTCTCTTCCTGAGTCAAAGCCAGCCAGTCATTGCCTCCGAATGGCATATTGGCCTCCTTTTCGAAGTCTAAGTATTGCAGCAGGGCCGATGAATCCAACCGGTGTGCGCCCGTTGTCGCGCCGTTATTATAACGTGGTGGGCGGCATTGACCCAATCCGGCGGCACGGAGGCAACTGCTTATCGTTGACGGATAAATGTAACAGTTCAGAATTGAAGGGATTCTCTTGCCAGATCAACCCGGTATGCCTGAGAAAGCCGGCATCCAGAAGGGTCGGTTATTGGCAGGTCTCATAGTAGCAGAGTCCTCTGGATTGCGGCCTGAGCCGGAATGAACCAGGGGGCGGCATCAGGTCCTGTCAAACTCGAACAGTTACGGATTTTCGGCATCCTCAAAATTTATTGAAAGTTCAGGCTTACTGTCTCTCTTTGTTGAAGCCTCAGAATCCCCCTGCCAAAAGGTATGAATTGAAACATAGCAAGTTTGACTGTCCAAGACGTCTATCCGACGGTTCGTTAGCGACTACACCCAGCCTTTGCACTGGTGATATTGTCAGGATAAGCATTGTAATCGGCGCTTTCGTGACCGCCGCCCTGCTGGCCGGCTGTGGCGGCGCGGTCGAGAGTGTGCCGTTGGAAACTCCTTCAGTTGCGCCGCTCTCGATCCCTGAGTTGATGGACCCGAGGTTTGACGAAGAGGGTGTCGCGCATTATGACCTCAAAATCGGGAAATCGCGGCACGACTACCGGCAAGCAGCTCTGACGGACACCTACTCCTTTAACGGCATGCCTGTACTCGGCCCCACACTTCGTCTCAATGCCGGAGACTCGGTGGTCATAAACGTTACTAACGAATTGGATGATGTCACAACAACGCATTGGCACGGCGCCGATGTTCCAGCCGAGGACGACGGCGGCCCACACAGCCTTATCGAACCTGGGGCAACTTGGGTAGCCGACTTCGACGTAATCCAGCCGGCAGCCACTCTCTGGTATCACCCCCACGCCCACGGCTCCACGGCCGAGCACGTTTATCGCGGCGCCGCCGGCCTGATAATAGTCGAAGACGACAACCCCGCTGACGCAGCGCTGCCGGCAACCTATGGCGTTGACGATATACCGGTAATCATCCAGGACCGAGACTTTACCGTCGATGGCCAACTGGACTTTGCCATCGACGAGGACGACGAAGGAAAACTGTATTCTACTCTGACGGTGAACGGCACGATTAACCCGTTCGTCGAGGTGCCCGAAGGGTTGGTTCGACTCCGGCTGTTGAATGGCAGTCAAGCCCGAATTTACCGCCTCAGCGTCGACGGGGCCGCCATGACCAAGATAGCCTCCGACGGCGGCTATCTGGCCAGCCCTGTCGTGCTGGACCAAACGATCATTGCGCCCGGGGACCGGGAAGAGATCATAGTCAATGTAGGTGAGTCTCCCGTTGCCCTGGTTGACGAAGAGCTTGGCCGTGTGCTTGAACTCAGACCGAACGGTTCCGTGTCCGATACCGGCCCGCTCCCCGATAAGCTGGCAACTATTGACCGAATTTCCGAGTCGGAGATTATGGTGGACCGGATTTTTCGAATGAGAGATTCACGCAACTTCTGGGAATTCAGCCCAACCTGGTCAATCAACGGAGTCCAAATGGACATGAGCCGGATTGACGAAACAGTGCAACTGGGCGATACCGAGCGCTGGACTCTCATCAGTGGCGACGGCCAGCACGTGTTCCACCCCCACCAGACTCAGTTTCAGATATTGTCGATC
>JAPPJA010000025.1 GCA_028874675.1 Chloroflexota bacterium | reverse complement strand
CACAGCCTCATCCACAACTCGAAGACAGTACTGCCTATCGTCAAGACAGGCCCACAGGAGGAATCGAACTGTATACCAAGAACGAAGTGACACACCTATTTGTGAGTCCGCTTCATCGACATGGTTAGAACGTACCCAAATCGACCGACCACGAGTCCCTCAGGTTTCCGTCGGTATTGAGTAGGTCGAATGAAGGCTCTTCATTCTGACCGGTTGGGTGGCGCCCAACTTACTGTGAGACCGCTAGGGTTCGGCTTGGGAGGGTTTCTCAGGAGGGAGTAACGACAATAGGATACCAACTACGGCGGAGCCAGATTGATAGCCGTGCCGCATCCCAATTGGATCAGAGCGCCACCACCAACTCGAAGGTTCTGGTTAAAGCCTCTCTTGGCCAGCCACTTTTTCCAAGACAATTACCCTGCCTGCTGCGCCGGTGTTTGGGCGCTGACCGCGTAGAAGGTCGTGCTTTTGCTTTCGCCGTTGTCCAGGGTGGCAACGATGCGGAATGCACCCAACGATGGCAGCGTGGCCGTAAAGTTAACCACGGTTATTACCCTGAAAGGCTGCCCCGAAATTGCTTGAGGACTTCGTCCCACAGTGAGTTCGCCTTGAACCTCTTGACCTACTATGTTTCCGTCTTCGGTATCCATCCGGAGCTTCACCGTGTGAGGCCGGTTGGTGAGGGTCCACGGAACTAGAATTCCGACAATCATTGTTAGAGTAACTGGAGCCTTTAGGTCATTAATGGTGCGACGATCATATCCGCCGCCCATCATATATAACTTTCCGTTAAGCACTTCCGCTCTGTCTGCCAACATCAGGAATTCTATATTTACATTCTCAGAACACATTGATATTCCCCGCCTTTTTGCGTAAACTTTGTTAACAAAGTTTACATCTTTCTCAGTCGTGGAGTCAACGATTGAGGGCAAGAGACCTCAATACGATATTAGAGGCCAACGGGCCAGTGGAGTCTCTTGAACTTGATGACGCCTTATGGCAACATCTGCGAGACAGGGGAACCTATGCGAAGCACATCGTGAATCTGGTTGAATTGGTTCAAGTTCACGGAATTGCCCCCAAGCTCTTTATCAACACTTCTGAAACAGGGCAGGCACCAATAGTGATGGTAGGACCAACCGAAACTGGAAGAATGTTATGCATTCCACTGGTTCCGACAGGGAAATGGGGAGTTTGGAGACCCATTACTGCTTTTGAAGCCAACACACACCATCGAGAGAGATACGCTGGAGCAGAGTTATGAGCATGAATTATGGTGATGAATACACTCTGGGGGATGAAATAACGGAAGCTGCTCTGGGAAAACGCGGTAAAGAGACAGTTGTGGTATCGGTTCGTTTGACTGCGGGTGAGTTTGCTCGAATTGAAAAAATTTGCAGTGAAACGGGAAGGTCAATGTCCCAGACGATTCGTGATGCGCTTGCAGCTTACCAGGGAACTGAAAGCTGGTCCCCTAGTCTCTTTCGAATGACGTTGCTAAACTCTGAAGGTATATCGGTTTCTATAGGGCCGAGGGAGATAACAAGCCCTTCCTGCTATGGAGTTATGCAGGGCTTAACCGGATCGAATCAATTGAGTGGTATTTCGAGGCGCCCCTCAGAGATGGACACAACCAGAGTTGACACTCTTAGTCCGGCCTGAAATTGTTGTGCACATTCCTCGCGAGGATGCGGCGTAAACATCTAAGTAATGTTCTAACGGAGGCCCCACCCATGCAACTAGGCGTTGTTTTTCCCCAGACTGAAATCGGATCCGACCCTGGGGCCGTTCGCGATTACGCCCAGGCCGCCGAAGCCCTGGGATACGAGCACCTGCTGGTCTTTGACCACGTCCTCGGCGCCGACGCCAGCAAGCGCGAGGAGTGGAACCGGCCCTACAGCCACGTGGACACCTTCCACGAACCCTTCGTCCTCTTTGGCTACCTGGCCGGCATCACTGAAAAGCTGCAGATGACCACCGGCATTCTCATCCTGCCCCAGCGACAGGCCGCCCTGGTTGCCAAGCAGGCCGCCGCCGTGGACGTCCTGACCGGCGGGCGGCTCCGCCTGGGCATCGGCGTCGGCTGGAACGATGTGGAATACGAGGCCCTGGGCGAAAGCTTCCGCAACCGTGGCCGCCGCTGCGAGGAGCAGATTGAGTTGATGAGGGCCCTGTGGACCCAGGATATCGTCAACTTCGAGGGTAGGTACCACAAGGTTACCCACGCCGGCATCAACCCCCTGCCGGTGCAGCAGCCCATCCCCGTCTGGTTCGGCGGCGGCGCCGACCAGGTGGTGGACCGTATCGGACGGCTGGGAGACGGCTGGTTCCCCCAGTTCCAGCCCGACGGCGCCGGCCAGGAACGCATTGGCCAGATGCGCGAACTGGCTGCCAAGGCCGGCCGGGACCCCGCCAACATCGGCATCGAAGGGCGTCTCAACTACGCTGATGGCGCCGATGCCTGGAACCGCGCCGCCGAGGCCTGGGCCGAGTGCGGCGCCACCCACCTGTCCATTAACACCATGCGGGCCGGGCTGCCCAATCCCGATGCCCACATCAAGGCCATTGAAGAATTCAAGCAGGCCGTGTCCGGTTAGTAAGGCTCTCTCCCCTGCCGATTCGGCTGGTCATGAGGGGCAGCTACATACTGGTCATTGACCTGGCGGAAAGCCTGAGCCTGGAAGTGGGCCGGCTGGGAACCTGCCATTTTCCCGCCGGCCTCTACCTCTACTGTGGCAGCGCCATGAACGGCCTCCAGGGTCGAATCCGCCGCCATATCCGCCAGGACAAGAAACTCCACTGGCACATCGACCGCCTTACCGCTTCGGCCAGGATATCCGAAGTCTGGTGGCTGGTCAGCGGCGAACGGTGGGAGTGTCGCTGGGCCGAAGCCATTGCGCGCATGGGCGGAGAGGCCGTGGCCCGAGGCTTCGGTTCTTCGGACTGCCGCTGCTCCACCCACCTGCTGCGCCTGGAAAACGAGGCAGGACTGGCCGAAACGCGAGAGAGGTTTTATCAGGATGCCGGCGCGGGAAGGCACGGTGTCTGGGTGGCGGATGAAAAGCAAAACTCCCAAAGCTTCGCGCTTCGGGAGTATCTTCCTGATGAGTGACCGGTCCCAGCGATTATTCGCTCATCCAGCGCTTGAATCTCTGCCACGGTGACGGCCCCTGAGACTCTACCGACCTGCCACGCCACCGCTTGTCCCGGTTTACCGGACGGGGGCGGACGAAGAACAGCAGGTAGGCGCCGGCCAGTCCCAGCAAGCCCAGCCATACCAGCCATCCGAACCCCACCGAGTTCAGCGCCAGGCCCAGTACCAGGAACGCGAATCCGGCCAGGGCTACCCTGCCGGGAGTTATGTGCTTCCACCTGGACGCGGAGCCGCCGCCGGAGCTGGGCTGGTCGCGATACAGGGGCGGTTCCTGCCGGGCCTCCCGGGGCATGTCGTCGATGATAGGCTGGGTTCGGCGAGCCGGCCGGGCAGGCTCATCTTCCTCAATGCCCTTGAGAATCTCTTCAATTTCGTCCTGATACCTGTCAGGCATTACTACCCCGCCACCTGCTCCAGATTAAGTCTGTAACCGCCGGATGTACGCCCACCAGCCTTACCTGTGAGGAGATTATACAAGACATTCCAGCCGCAAGGAAATGGCAACCGGCTGCGGGGCAAGGCTATCGCATGTCATATTGGGGAATACCCCGTCGTTCCCGCGCAGGCGGGAACCTTGACCCTGATGCGGCGCCCATGCCCTTGGATGAAGGGTGAGCAGTCTCATATGCGATTGCCCTGACTGCGGGGCAAGCGTTGCGTTTCAGGTGGTTTATACAGGTCGGGTGCGGGTTTCAAATCGGCCCTGACTGCATTTTGACCGCTCTGCCAGGGCGATACCGCCTGAAAAGGAACGCTTCCCGTCTAAAGGGTGAGGGTTCAGAGCTGGTGGGGGTTTCCGTGCCAGCCTTCCCCGTCATGCCGGCTTTCGCCGGCGTCCAGGAATCCTCGTTAAGCTTTACCGGTATTCACTGTTGGCCATGCAAGATTCCGGCCCGCTCCGGATTTCCGTGCCCAGGCCGCGTGCCCTTTCGACCGGTCTCCACCGCGATCAGTCCCGTCCCCCGAGCGTGGCCCCTTTCGCCACCCGGGGCGTTTACCGCAAGCTACCTCAACTCCCCCAATTCCAGCCCTGGCGCGTGTTCATGGAGCCATTGGGCCGCTATTCGGCGGTGGCACAGTTCCTCGCCCCGCTCAAAGCAGAGCAGGGTTACGTCTCCCATGCTCGGCAGGTGCGTGAGCCATCGCCTCATCCGGAAATCCACCAGCAGCTTCTGGTCCAGCTCCCGTCGATACTCCCGGCTCAACTCCTCGAAATCCAGGTCTCCCTGCCGGTATGCCCGCAACAGCGGGAGGGGCGGATACAGGAAGGGCAGCGTCTCCCACTGGGTCTTGCGACCCCTCGGATGGGCGCGGGAAACCCGGTAAGTTTGTCCCACCCAGTCCTGGGGGTCATAGTAGCTGGCCGTATAGATCATGCCTGCTCACCCTTCCCCGCGGGGTTTTCTGCGCCGGCAGTAGAAGGGTCGGTTTTCCGCAGGTGCCCAGTCGCCCACCTTACCAGAAACAGGACGGCGCCCACCGCAATGACGCTCAAATAGCTGATTGACCGGTCCACCACCACCAGGGCCGCCACCGCCGGCGTGGACAGGGTGGACAGTTGCTTCAGAAGGCCGGCCAGGCCCGCTTCCACCGCTCCCACTCCGCCCGGGGTGGGCACCAGGGTCAGCAGCGAATTGGCCAGGGTCATAAACACCACCAGGGCCGGCGACAGGTGAATATCCAGCGCCTGGGTTACCAGGTATAGCCGGGCTGTCTCCGCCAGCCATCCCAGCAGCCCGTAAACCCCGGCCAGGGGTATCCGCTTCAGGCTGAGCAGGGCCCCTTCGCGAAACTGGCTGTAACGTTCCAGAATCCACCCTGCCAGGCGGTCCGGCAGCCAGCCAGTAAGGCGCTGGAGCAGGCCACCGCTGCTGTCCCGGGTAGCGGCAATGGCCAGTAACGCCATGGCCAGCAGCCCCAGCAGGGAGGCGGCAGAGGCGGCCACGGTCCAGGCCCCCCCTCCGCCTGACCTCGCCACGAAAGGAAGGCAAACGGCCAGCAGCAGCGCCACGGTGGTGATGTCCAGCAGCCGCTCCGAGAGGATGGTCCCCATGGTGCGGACGAAGGGGGCGCGGCGTTCCTCGTGGTACAGGTAGGCGCGGTAGGCATCGCCCAGCCGCAGCCAGGCCACCGAGTTGGCAAACCAGCCCAGCAAAACCAGTTGGCTGCACTGCCATACTCCGGCAGCTTCCCCGTCCCCGTCCCGGCTGTTGTTCAGCAGCAGCCTCCACCGCAGGCCCCGGAACAGGAAGGTGGTGTAGTGAATCGCCACGGCCAGCGCCAGGTACCAGGCATTGGCCGAGCGCACGTGCTGCCAGGTTGCTCCGAAGTCAACCTCCAGGCGGGTGGACAGGAAGGCGAGAAAGGCCCCCGCCAGCGCCAGCGACACCAGGGTGGGCAGGGAAAAGACACGCCGGACCAGGGGTCGGGGAGCGCCCTGTTCCTCCAGGAGGCTCAAATCAGCCCCGATGGCGGCCGAAAAGGCGCCGGTGGCTGTCTTTCGATAACCGGGCCAAACTAGCGGGAAGGGGACGTTGACTAAACATGGTCACGAAACTGCCGGCAGGCGCGCGCCGCTTGCGGTCCCTTCGCCAGGTTGGCGGGGATCAGAGCTACCGTAATTCCCGGGGCATGGTGAAGCTGATGTCTTCATCCACCACCTCCAGGTTGGTCACCTTTTCCGGGTTCAGCGCAGCTATCACGGCGTCCACCAGGACTTCCGGGGTTGAAGCTCCGGAGGCGATCCCCACTCTGGCTGCCCCGGCCATCCACTCCGGCTGGATCTCTTCTGGCCCGTTTATCAGGTAGGCCGGTATTCCCAGGGACAGGGCCAGCTCCAGCAGCCGGTTGCAGTTGGAACTGTTCTGGGCCCCGATTACCAGGGCCATGTCCACCATCGTGGCCATCCTGCTGACCGCCGCCTGGCGGTTGGTGGTGGCATAGCATATGTCGTTGCGTATCTCGGCCTGGGGAAACCGTTCCCGGATATGGTCAATGGCTGCGGCCGTGTCGCCGGTGGAAAGGGTGGTCTGGGTCAGCACCGCCACCGGAACATCATCCTCCCATACAGGAATGCCATTGTCTGAGTTCTCGTCCACCAGTTCCATGGGGGCCTGCCCCATGGTGCCCTTCACTTCCTGGTGCCCGTCGTGGCCCACCAGTATGATTCGGCGGCCCTCCCGATGATATTTCTTGGCCTCGTTGTGTACGCGGGTAACCAGCGGGCAGACGGCGTCAATTACCTGCAGGTTGCGTTCCCTGGCCCGTTTAAAGTCCTCGGGAGGGGACCCGTGGGCCGAAAAGACCACCCGCGACCCTTCCGGTATCTCTTTCACCGTTTCCACGGTGACCGCGCCCTTCGCTTCCAGTTCCCCCACCACGTAAGGATTGTGGACAATCTGGTGCTTTACGTAGATTGGCGGGCCGAACCGCTCCAGGCACTCTTCAACCACCTGGATGGCCCGGACCACGCCGGCGCAAAAGCCGCGAGGAGAGCAGAGTATCACTTCCATGACCATCCCTCCCTCAACTCCTTTCGTCTTCCAGGGTATCAAGGTATCCCGTCGATGCCGAATATCCCGTTCGCGCTGAGCATGTCGAAGGGCTCACCACGAACGGACTCACTTTACCCGTTAATTCCAGGGCGCCAAACCGTTAGTTGCTGTCGCGAATCAGGTCCAGGTACTTGTAACCGGACCCCGTATTCAGCAGGACTATAGACTCCTCGGCGCCCAGGAACCCCTGCTCCAGCAGCTTCTTCAGGCCCACCAGGGTGGCCGCTCCCTCGGGGCAGGCGATGATGCCCTCTTCCGTGGCGATTTCGTACATGGCTTCCACCATGTCGTTATCCTCGATGGCCAGGGCAGTGCCGCCCGTCTCCCGGATGGCCTTCAGGATCAGGTAGTCGGCGAAGGGGCCGGGCACCCGCAGGCCGTCCGCCACCGTGGCAGCGTTTTCCCACATCTGGGCCGTGTCGGCGCCGTCATTGAATGCCTTGACGATGGGCTGGCAACCGGTGGGCTGAACGGCAATGAACTTGGGCGGCGTGCCCTCAATCCAGCCCAGTTCCAGCAGTTCCTGGAAGCCCTTGTACATACCGATGATGCCCGTGCCCCCACCGGTGGGGTAGATTATGGCGTCGGGCATCTTCCAGCCCAGCTGCATCGCTATTTCCAGGCCCATGGTCTTCTTGCCCTCGGCCCGGTAGGGTTCCTTCAGGGTGGAGAGGTCGAACAGGTCCTGTTCCTCCGCCACTGCCACGGCAATTCGGCCCGCATCGCTGATCAGCCCGTCCACCAGGTTAAGCTCCGAGCCCGCCATGACCGATTCCTTCTTGTTGGCGGAAGGGGCGTCCTGGGGCATGAACACCTTCATCGGACGGTCTGCCCGGGCCCCGTAGGCCGCCGCGGCCCCGGCGGCGTTGCCGGCCGAGGGCATGGTAAATCCGCCGATGCCCAGTTCCACGCCCTTGGAAACTGCGGCGGATATCCCCCTTGCCTTGAAGGTCCCGGTGGGGTTCAGGCCCTCTTCCTTGATGAACAAACTCTTCAGGCCCAGCTTTTTCTGCAGGTTGGTGGCCGCCAGCAGCGGCGTGCCTCCCTCGCCCAGGGTGACTACGTTGTCGTGCTGGGTCACCGGCATCAGTTCAGAAAAACGCCACATGTTGGAGTCGCGGCCCGCAAAAACGTCCCGGCTTACCTCGCGGCGCAGCCGTGGCAGGTCATAGCGCGCGAACAGCACCTTGCCGCAGCAAGGGCTGATTTTGCTTACCTGGTCGTGGGGATACGTTTTGCCGCATTGGGTACACTCCAGGCGGTCTATGTAGCTGAACATGGGACGCGTAACCTCCCCGATTCTGGGTTGATAGCCTATATTAACACGCCCGCGTACCCAAAATCAGGCTGCCCGGGCGGGCGGGGACGGTCCGGTTATGGTTAAGCGCCCGGCTTGCCAATATAATTGAGACGACATCGTAAGTGTCTCGAGCCGGCGAACCGTGCCGGTAACGCCGTGCCACCACGGCACAAACCGGATACGGGAAGGGCCCTCCTCTGATCCGCCCTCTCTGCCCTTCTCTCCCGACACGCTGGCGCCGAGTATGGAGTCCCGAACTCAGTGTCCCGGACGCTTGCCTCAACCTGAAGCGCCCTCGCGCTACGCAAAGCCAGCAAAGGAGAGAACTATGTTCAGACTTCTTGACTCCCTTCCCGCTCCGCGTCTCGCCGTAATTGCCGCCGCCACCGGCATTGCCACGGTGGCCCTCCTGCTTGTCCGGCCGTCGGTTGCCTACGCCGCCGGCGTGGACGATGACGCTGCCTTCGTGTTCAACACCTTCTCCTTCCTTATATGGGGCGCGCTGGTAATGTGGATGTGCGCCGGTTTCACCATGCTCGAGTCCGGGTCGGTGCGCACCAAGAACGCCAGTATGATCTGTCTCAAGAACATCGGCCTCTACTCCATAGCCGCCCTGGCCTACTTCTTCATCGGGTACAACCTCATGTACACCGACGTAATGCAGGTCATCGGCATGCCCGGGTTCATGTACGGGCCCACCGGCGATGAGGTGGCCCTGCTTGGGGGAGACGACTCGGCCGCTGCCAGCGTGCTGGCCAACGGCGCCGGCTACGCATCCATGTCCGACTGGTTTTTCCAGATGGTCTTCGTGGCCACGGCGGCGTCCATTGTTTCCGGAGCCCTGGCCGAACGCGTCAAGATGTGGTCCTTCCTGCTCTTCACACTGGTCCTGACGGGCATCATCTATCCTGTCGTCGGCGCCTGGACCTGGGGCGGCGGCTGGCTCAGCGAACTGGGGTTCTCCGACTTCGCCGGCTCCACCATAGTCCACAGTACCGGCGGTTGGGCCGCCCTGGCCGGCATGCTGGTGGTGGGACCGCGGCTGGGCAAGTTCCGCGCCGACGGTTCGGTACGGGCGACGCCCCCGTCCAACATCCTGGTGGTCACCCTGGGAGTGTTCATTCTCTGGTTTGGCTGGATCGGGTTCAACGGGGGCTCTCAGCTGGGCATTGCCAGCGTCAAGGACGCCGTTGCCATGAGCATCGTTATCGTCAACACCAACCTGGCGGCGGCGGCCGGCGTGGTGGTTGCCCTGCTGGTGTCCCGCCCGCTGTTGGGCCGCATCGACCTCTTTGCCATTCTCAATGGCGCCATTGCCGGCCTGG
Organism: Chloroflexota bacterium; assembly: GCA_028874675.1. GTDB lineage: Bacteria > Chloroflexota > Dehalococcoidia > Lucifugimonadales > UBA3495 > Bin22. The sequence continues at coordinate 6,649 of JAPPJA010000025.1, read as the reverse complement.
TCTCCATTACTGCCCGTCCCGACATTACCGAGCACTACTGGGCGGTAATAATCGGGGCCGTAGGAGGCCTGGTTGTGGTTCTGGGCCTGAAGCTGCTGGAAAAGGTGAAGCTGGACGACGTGGTTGGCGCGGTGCCGGCCCACCTGTTCGCCGGAATCTGGGGGACCCTGGCCGTGAGCATCACCGGGGGCGCGCCCATCCACATCCAGGCCCTGGGCATCCTGTCTATCGGAGCCTTCGTGTTCTCCGTTTCCTGGGGGCTCTGGCAGTTGATGGAAATCACCATCAAGACCCGCGTCTCCTACGACGTGGAACGCCTGGGCCAGGACGCCGGTGAACTCCGTATGGAGTCCTACCCCGAGTTCGTCCTGATGCCCGACATGGACGAGGATTAGGGGTACAACCTACCTATCACCTGTCAGATCGGGCGGGTGAAAGCGCATAGGAATAGCCCATTGTGCCATTGTGCTACTCTACTACCTCTGTTTGGAGATCTTTAGATCCAATGTTTATAGCACAATCGACAAAAGTGTGCTATAACCCCCTCATCCAAACCAGAGTCGAGCTAAAGTACTTGAGGATTTATGCCCGCACCGCCCGACTTCAATAAGACCCTGAGCATCTACCTCGCGGTTCGGGATAAGGCAGACGCGAAAGGTGAGTGCTGGTACTCCCTGCAGAATCTGGCTGATTACCTAGGCTGCTCTCGATCCGGTGTCCGTTACCACATCAAGCATTTGGAGAAAGCGGGACTCATATCTAGAGATATGGCTCGGCCGCACACCGACCGGCCTATCAGGATTAATTTCCCGAACCTGTGGGACAAGGACGAACTGACCAAGATAATCTCTAAAGGCGAGCGTATTTCTTGGCAAAAACGCGCGGCAAAAGCACGAGAGGATCGGGAATTGGAAATGATGGACCATAAGGGCAATTCCGACGAAAAGTTCAGGGAATTACCATTGACTGTTTTGTTTGCAATGCTGGAAGACGACATTCTGGAAGAGGCCGTAAAAGTGGCCCTGGAGTCACGGGGAGAACTACCAGGCCGTATCCGCGATGTCCTTAACCAGGCCATAGACAGCCACATAAGGAAAGTAGATGGGTTCCGCAATGCCCGTTTAGCTCCCACGCCCGTCATCCTGCGGCGGGTGAGCGAATTGGTGCAGTCATCTCATCGAATGGCTGCGCCAATATTGCGTGCCTGGTACGAGACACAGCAAGAGCTGGCCCAGTCAGTGACGGCAGAGCTACAGCTACTGGACATTCCAGTTCGGGCACCCCACGTCTTAACAGAACCGTTAGAGGTCGAATACGAGAGTTCTACAGTAATTGAAGCACTGTTGGACTGTGTGGACAAACTGCCGGACTACGACCCGAATGCGGTGATGCTGATGTTGCAACTTCTTTCGGGCAAGGCGGTGGCGGACAACCTCGAAAGTAATGAATTTGACCTAGAGGACGATGGTGAAGAAGAACTGGATCTAGAGGATCCTGACGAGTTGTGGAGTAGCTCCGAGATTGGGGAGGTTCTATCTTCTACCTTGTCAACCCTGTGGAACCTGCCATTTTCTGCGCCCGAATGGGAAAATGTCATACCAAGCTTTGCCAGATCACTCTCCGGTATTACCGATACCAAGCAGACGCAGAGAGCTATGGCGTCCTCGGTGGATGCTCTTCTTGAAGAAATCCAGTCGGAATATTCTAACCTGCTGGTATTCTTCCAATGTGAACCATCGGCCTGGTCAGTCAAAAACCTTGCTCCAGCTTACACCTGCTTAGAGCTTCAATTCCAAGCAGTAAAGCTACGGGAACTGCTTGCCCAATACGCGCCCATCCACGACAGGGCCCCGGTAGTCTCTGACGAAATGGCCCGAGTAACCCGGCGGGCGGATCTAGTACCGCAAATCCTGGACTCAGCTGGCCTCTTGCAGCGCATCTTTGAAGACCCTGAGGAATCGGACGACGAACTTAAGACCGGCCAAGCCGATACGGAGCCCGTGTGTAGCGCCATTTCCAGTGTCCAGGCGGAATCCGCCGCCGCCACTGAAATAAATAGCAGGAATGAGAACGGCGAAAAGGGAGATACGGAAGCCCCCGGCAGCCTGGACCAGGAAACCCCGGCGCCGGCCTGCGACATCGATGGCCATATTCTGCTGCTGCTGTCCCTCCAGGACCTGGAGCAGGAGACCGATGACTTGGAGCATGAGAACGCGGGACTCAAGGAGCAGGTTAAAGCCCTGGAGCGCCGGCTGTACGAGAGTCGCAGCCAGGAGGAAAACCTGCGCTGGGCGGTAGCATACCGGGACAACCCCGGAGAGACCGAGGATACTCCCGAGCTGGATTCAGTCGGCGCGGCGGTGGCCCTGGCCAGGGAGCGTTACCCGGGCCAGTTGCTGTTCCAGCTTAACGCCGAATCGAATGCGGATGAAAGTTCCTTTAAGTGGCCGGAGCAGGTTTGGAACGCCTTGCGCTGGCTGGCCACCGATTACTTCACCTCGCACCTGGGTCGAAACCCCATCGGCGACATGGACGAGGCCTGCCGCTCCGCCTGCGGCATGTGGTACAAGACCAGCCAGCACGAGAATACCATGACCCAGTTCAGGGATTCCTACAGCACCTGGGTTGACGGACGGCGGATCTGGCTGGGCGAGCACATTGGCAAGGGCAACAGCTTCGACCCCCGCCGCACTATCCGCATTGCCTTCGACTGGGACCGTCAGCTGCAGAAGGTGGTCATTGGCTACATCGGCCAGCATCAGCGCACCTCCGCCGCCTGCCCGACCGGCCTCCCGCCAGGTCTTTCCGGAACCTTCACCGGCCGGCGCCGACCCTGGACCTATCCTCGGAGACGCCAACCCTTACACCGGTTGTAATTCCTGCCCCTACGTGGCTGGGCTACTTACCGGCGCCAGAGAGCGCCAGGTCTCCCACGGCCCGCACCCTTACCAGGGTAGCGTTGCTGGGGATGTAGGTAAGGGGGACCTCCTCCACGTCCACCACTTCAACGGTTGAAGGGTCCGCTCCGGCTGCCACGGCTCTTTGTACCGCCCCCGCCGAGCAGTCGGCGATGGCCTCCGCGCGGCCTTCCGACTCCAGCGAATAGACCCGTTCCATTTGCCCGCCCACCTGGGCAATGGCAGCCCCGATGGCATTGGCCACTCCGGCGTGTTCCGGCCGAAGCGCCTGGGAAGCTCCCGCCAGCGCGTCCCCCAGCAGAATGCTGCCGCCGCCTACCAGTACCACCGGCGCGTCTTCGCCGCTGAGTTTCACCCGGTCCACCGCGGTCTCCACCCTGGCCTGGATTTCACCCATGGCCCGCTCCACCATTGATGGGTCCAGTCCCGCCACCCGCTGGGGGTCTCCAATACTGGCCCGTCCGTCGGCGACTGCCAGGTCGGTGGTGGTCAGAACGTCCCCGCCGAAGACCCGCGCCTCCGCCGTCAGCCGGTACCCCACACTCTCCGGCCCCATCCTCCAGGGTTCGGGCGTTACCACGGTGCCTCCTCCCAGGGCTATTGAAACCATGTCTGGTATTCGGAAGTTGGTCCGGACGCCAGCCAGTTGGACGGCCACCGCCGACTCCCGGGGAAATCCCTTCACCAGCGCGCCCACGTCGGTGGAGGTGCCCCCCACGTCCACCACGATGCCGTCGGTGATGCCCGACAGGTAGGCCGCGCCCCGCATGCTGTTGGTGGGACCCGATGAGACGGTCAGCACGGGAAAGCGCGCCGCAAAGTCCGTATCCATCAGTGTGCCGTCGTTCTGGCTCATAAAGAGGGGCGCGTCAATGCCCAGCCGCTTCAAAGCCTCGGCAATGCCCCGGACTGTCCGGTGCGCCACCTCGCCCAGGCAGGCGTTCAGGGCGGCGGCATTCTCCCGCTCCAGCAGGCCCATGCGCCCGTTCTCGTGGGAGAGGCACACCCGCAAGTCCGGCGCTTCCTCTCGTATGAGGGCAGCCGCTTCGTTCTCGTGGGCCGGGTCAACCGGGGAAAATACTCCGCAGACGGCCACGGCCCGTACTCCCCGGCGGACCATATCCCTTGCCGCCGCCCGCAGTTCCGCCCGGTCCAGCGATGAGATTTCCCGTCCGTCGAACTCGTTGCCGCCGCCCACCACGTAGGTGAGGCCCCCAATGGCCTGCTTCAGTTCATCCGGCCAGTCCACCAGTGGCGGCAGCAGCTGGGTTGCCGGCAGGCATAGCCGCAGCGCCGCCGTGGGCGAGAGCTCTCTTCGTTCCAGCAGGGCGTTGGTAAAGTGGGTAGTGCCGACCATCACCGCGTCGGTGGTGTGGGTTGGATACTGCCTGAGCAGTTCGGTTACCGAGTCAACGATGCCCGATGTGACGTCGCCGGTGGTTGGCGCCTTGGCCGCGCCGACCAGTTGACTGCCGTCCATCAGGACGGCATCGGTGTTGGTACCCCCCACGTCAACGCCAATGAACATATCAGTCCGCCGCCACCTGAAGGGGTATGTAATCGGAGTCGTATCCGAAGTGTCGGGGACCGGACTCGTGCAGACCCTTGGGTGTCGTCCACAGCGCGGGCGCGGGAAAGCCCAGGATGGTCACCCGCAGGCCGTACCGCATCAGTTCCGTGGTCACCGGTTCGCCCCCGTCGGTGGTCACCGCGCAGATAAGGTCGGGAACGGTGCAGACAATTTCTCCGTCCACCCGGGCTATGAGGTTCTCGTTCTGGAAGTCGATTATCATCCTTTGTCTGGCGAAATCGTCCAGTCCGTCGATGGCCAGCGTGCCCCGGGCGAAGCCGCCGGTGGTGCGGCGGTCCAGGTCCACCACCTTGCCCGAAAATAGAATCCTGCCGGGACAGGTTTCCAGTATGGCCTGCAGCGGGTCGTCGCCGGTGTCATGCGCCTGCATTACGGCGTTGCCCAGGTCTCGGGCCAGGGTCAGGGTGTTGGGAACGGCGGTGGTCCTGACCTGCTCGGCGGACATGGGAGCCACGGCGTAGCAGGCCACACAGCCCATCTGAATTGTGGCGGCCCGGGCCAGCCGTTCGGCCCAGGCCGGGGTGATGGTCTCCCGGATGATGATGGAGTTGCCCTTCTCGTCGGCAATGGCCATGGGGCAGCAGGGAACGCCGTACACGAAGAAGGTCTTCATCTGGAACTCGGGGAAGGCCCGCCCCATGCCGTCGGCGTCCACGATGGGCAGGCCGGCCTTGGCGGCCGCGATCATTACTTCCACCGAGTTGCTGCCGCCAATCTCGTTGGAGATCAGGGCGGTGGCCTTCTCGCCGGTGAACTCCTCTATGGCGCGCAGGGCATGGTAAGACTGGAGGTCCCGCACCTTCTCAATGCCCACCGTAGGCGCGCCAATACCGCCCACGCAGATTACCCGGGCATCCTCCGGAACCTCCTCCGGCGCCATTACGCTCACCGGACCCCACCGGCGCATTGCCTGCCGCGCCCGCAACCGCCCGATGTACGGGTTGCCGCCGCCGCCCGTACCCAGAATTCCGGCGCCTATGGCAACCGCCTCCAGCACATCCTCAGTAGCCTGCCACATATCCCTTCTGGCCCCTGACCGCAAAACTCATGAATGCGTTCCGAACGCCGCCCCATATGCCCGCAATTCCCGCGTAATCCGGAAGCAGGCCTTTACTCCGTCCGGCTATTGACCCGAGTCGGAACGGTGTTGCTTATGGGAATACCGGTCTTTTGGTACCGGTAAGTCAGCAGTGTATTGAGGGGGTATGGGGGTGTCAACCTGGGGGCTATATGAGGGCAATCGCGCCATCCGCGCCAAACCAGTCCTTCCCGGGAACCGGGGGCTGGCAGTGTGGTAGAGTTGGGGCCGGAGGCAGCGCTATGACTGATGCCGCAGGGACTGATTCAATAGGGATTGTAGGTTGCGGAGCCATTGGCCGGGCCCTGCTGCGGGCGGGCGATACGGGCGCCCTGGGCGTACCCGTGGCCGGTGTTACCAGCCGCACGTCTGCCACGGCGCGGGAGTTCCTGGCCACCCTGGATACCCCGCCGCCCTACCTGGAGTTGCCGGAGCTGGTGGAACGCTCGTCGCTGCTGGTGGAAACGGCCGGCGGGCACGTTGTTCCCGGCCTGGCAGAGGCGGCCTTTGCGGCGGGAAAGGACCTCATGGTCATCAGCATTGGCGCGCTGCTGGAGTACCCGGAGATTATCGAGCAGGCCCGGGCGACGGGTTGCCGTCTCTACGCTCCTTCGGGGGCCATTGCGGGCCTGGACGGGATAAAGTCGGCCTGCCAGGGTCGGGTGGACCGGGTGGAGATGGTGTCCCGCAAGCCCGTCGAGGCCCTGGAGGGCGCGCCCTACCTGGTGGAGAACGAGGTTCCCATCAGGCTGCTTACCGAAGAGCGGGAAGTTTTCTACGGCCCGGCCAGGGAGGCGGTGCGGGGATTTCCCTCGAACCTGAACGTGTCGGCGGCGGTGAGCCTGGCGGGAATCGGGGCCGACCGGACGATGGTCCGGATAGTTGCCGACCATTCACTGACCCGCAACTGCCACGACATTACGGTGGAGGGGGAGTTCGGCCTGCTGCGGGTGCATATCGAGAACATTCCCTCGGAGAACCCCAAGACCGGCCGACTGACCGCCCTGTCCATCATTCGCTCGGTGCGCGACGCGGTAGATCCGGTGCGGATCGGGACGTAGC
>JAPPJA010000094.1 GCA_028874675.1 Chloroflexota bacterium | reverse complement strand
GTACTGGCGCAACAGCATGACCCGAACCTGCTGCCCAATGGAAACGTGCTGATTTACGACAACGGTTCCCACCGGAGGAACGTGGGCCTGCCTTTTTCGCGGGTGCTGGAGGTAAATCCCGACAGCAATGAGATCGTCTGGCAGTACCAGGACTCGCCGCCGTACAACTTTTTCAGTCCCTACATTTCGGGGGCCCGGCGGCTGCCTAACGGCAATACCTTGATCACCGAGGGCATGTTTGGAAGGATGTTCCAGGTCACGGCCCAGGGTGAAGTGGTCTGGGAGTATATCAACCCCTACTTCTACGAAGATGCCGAGGGCCAGGTGGTCAACCGGGTGTTCCGTTCGACCTTCTGCACCCCGGACCAGGTACCCAACCTGTAGGAGCGGGCATGGCTGACCAGGAAGCAACTATAGGTGTAATTGGCGGCAGCGGCCTTTATGACATGGATGGCATGACCCACGTCGATTACATTGACGTGGACACCCCCTTCGGCCGGCCCAGCGACAGCGTTGTAGTAGGGACGCTGGAAGGGGTGCGGGTGGCTTTCCTGCCCCGACACGGACGGGGGCACCGGATTAATCCCACGGGAATTCCGGCCCGGGCCAACATCTACGCCATGAAGGTTCTGGGAGTCCGGCGGCTGGTGTCAGTCAGCGCCGTGGGCAGCCTCAGGGAGGAGTTTGCCCCCCTGGACCTGGTGGTTCCGGACCAGATAATCGACCGGACCAGGCAGCGGGTCAATACCTTCTTTGATGAGGGCATTGTGGCCCATGTCGGGTTCGCCGAGCCCTTCTGTTCGGAGGCCAGCAAGGTTATTGAGGGCGCGGGCCGGGAAGTGGGCGTCAATACCCACATGGGCGGCACGATGGTCGTCATGGAGGGCCCCGCCTTCTCGACCAAGGCGGAGTCGCACATGTACCGGTCCTGGGGCGCGGGAATAATTGGCATGACCGCATTACCCGAGGCCAAGCTGGCGAGGGAAGCGGAAATGTGCTACGCCACCATGGCCTGGATAACCGACTACGATTGCTGGCACGAGTCTGAAGAGACGGTGACGGTGGAGATGGTGGTGCAGAACCTGCTGCACAACGTGGCCCACTCCAAGGAAATGCTGCGGCTGGTAATCCCCCGAATGGGCGCGGCCCAGTCGTGCGGCTGTAATGCAGCGTTGAAAGACGCCATCATTACGGATCCCCGGGGAATATCGGAAGAGACCAAGCACAAGCTGTCCCCCATCGTGGGACGCTACATCAGCTAGGCAGAATTTGACCGGCTGAAATCTGGGTGAACAGGGTTTTCATCAGGTAAGGAGGTAATGATCATGCCCAGGCAGGAACCCGGCGAGCCTTATTTCCGGGTAGATTCCAACGAAGCCAGTTCCATCCTCAACGAGGATGCGGAAGGCGCCGTCGTGGTGGACGTCCGCCGCGATGACGAATGGGTGACCGGTCACATAACCGGCGCCGTTCACATCCCCATAGACGACCTGCCGGACCGTATAGGCGAGGTGCCCCGGGACAAAAAGGTGCTCTTCATCTGCGCCATGGGCGTCCGCAGTGGCCTGGCGTGCGAAGTGGCTTTCTCCATGGGATACGAAACGGACAACCTTTACAACATTGACGATGGCACTCCGGCCTGGATTGCCGCGGGTCTCCCGACGACATTCCCGGGCCGGTAGCGTGCTGCCTCAGGCAGCAAATCTGGAGACAAGAAGGAGTTAACTTTTGGCTTTACAAGATACCAGGGGAGATGTCAGGGACTTGGGCCTGGCACAGGACGGAGTAAACAGAATTCAGTGGGCGGAACGCGAAATGGGCGTTCTGCGCATTATCAGGGAGAGATTTGCCCGGGAGAAGCCTCTCGATGGTTTGCGGTTGGCGGCGTGCCTGCACGTTACCACCGAGACGGCGAACCTGGCCATCACCCTGAAGGAGGGCGGGGCGGACCTGGCCCTCTGCGCCAGCAACCCCCTCAGCACCCAGGATGAAGTGGCAGCCGCACTGGTGAGCCAATATGGCATACCCACCTTTTCCATCAAGGGCGAGAACAACGATACTTACTATAGCCACCTCAGCGCGGTGCTGGACCACAAGCCCCAGTACACCATGGACGATGGCGCGGACCTGGTCAGCATGCTGCACAAGGAACGTTCGGAGCTGCTGGCCGACGTGGCCGGCGGCACGGAAGAGACCACGACCGGCGTTGTGCGCCTCAACGCCATGGCGGCAGATAACGCTCTGAAGTATCCCATAATCGCCGTCAACGAGGCGGAGACCAAGCACTTTTTCGATAATCGCTACGGCACGGGCCAGAGCACGCTGGACGGCATTACCCGCGCCACCAACATCCTGTGGGCCGGGCGCCGGGTTGTGGTCGGCGGTTACGGCTGGTGCGGTCGGGGTGTGGCCTCCCGCGCCAGGGGCCTGGGGGCCCACGTAATCGTCACCGAGGTCAACGCGGTGCGGGCCCTGGAAGCCGTCATGGACGGGTTCACCGTGATGACCGGCACTGAAGCCGCCAAGGTAGGCGAGGTATTCGTCACCGTCACGGGCGGCCGCCACACCATCAGCGGCGAGCACATGGCCTTGATGCCGGACGGCGCCATTATTGCCAACAGCGGCCACTTCAACGTGGAGATCGACATTCCCGCCCTGGAGGCAATGTCGGTCAGTCACCGTGAGGTCCGACCCTACGTGGAGGAGTACACCACCACCGATGGACGCCGCCTGTACCTGCTGGGTGAAGGTCGCCTGATCAACCTGGCGGCCGCGGAAGGGCACCCCTCAGCGGTCATGGACATGAGCTTCGCCAACCAGGCCCTGAGCGTGGAGTACCTGGTCAAAAACAACAAGGAAATGAAGCCAGGCGTTTACGTGGTGCCTTCGGAGACCGACCAGGAAGTCGGCCGGCTGAAGCTGGAATCCATGGGCATCAAGATCGACCGGCTTACCGCCGAACAACAGCGCTACCAGGAGAGCTGGGAAGAAGGAACCTAGTCCCTCCGGGCTGCGGCCCCGCTCTCAACGAAAACAGGAAAGTGGCGTCTCCGTAGCAGGCCGCTTCATTGCCGGACTGCACCGCAGAGGCGCCACCCAGGAAAATGGAGGATAAACCTATGCCGATACAATTTATGACTTCCCCCAAGTACCTTCTGACATCAGAGTCGGTAACCGAGGGTCATCCCGACAAGTTGTGCGACCAGATTTCCGACGCGGTCCTGGACGCCGCGCTTACCGGCGACAACATGAGCCGGGTGGCCTGTGAGACCGTGGCCACCAAGAACCTGGTCATGGTCACCGGCGAAATTACCACCGGCTCGGACCTGGACTTCAATGAAATTGCCCGCACGGTAATGCAGGACATCGGCTATACCGATGTGAAGTATGGCCTGGACGGCAACTCCTGCGGCGTGGTGGCCCACGTCAGCAAGCAGTCCCCCGACATCAGCAGTGGCGTAACCACGTCGCTGGAGCACCGGGGCGACGCCGAGGCGGACGCCCGCCGGGCGACCGGAGCCGGCGACCAGGGTATGATGGTTGGATTTGCCTGCAACGAGACCGAGGGTCTCATGCCCCTTACCGTTGATCTCTCCCACCGCCTGGTGGAGAGGCTCTCAAAGGTTCGCAAGGATGGGGTTCTTCCTTACCTGGGCCCCGACGGAAAGTCGCAGGTAACCGTTGAGTACCGGCACGGTCGCCCCCACCGGGTTGACGCGGTGGTGATCAGCACGCAGCACGAGGACCAGGACGACCGTGAGGCCTTCACCAAGCGGTTGCGCAAGGACATAAAGGAGCATGTAATCGATCCCATCGCCGGCGAACTGATGGATGACGACACCAACATTTACGTGAATCCCAGCGGCTGGTTCGTGGTTGGCGGTCCTCAGGGCGATACGGGCTTGACGGGCCGAAAGATCCTGGTGGATACCTACGGCGGAATCGCCCGCCACGGCGGCGGCGCCTTCTCGGGCAAGGACCCCACGAAGGTTGACCGCTCCGGCGCCTACGCTGCCCGGTACGTGGCCAAGAACCTGGTGGCCGCCGGCCTGGCGGACCGGGTGGAGGTCATTGTCTCTTATGCCATTGGCGTTGCCGAACCCATATCGGTTTCGGTGGAAACCTTTGACACCAACCACCTGGACAACGACAAGATAGAGGAACTGGTCCGTGACAACTTCGACCTTCGCCCCGGCGCGATCATCGAAGACCTCAACCTGCGGCAGCCCATTTACCGCAATACGGCCGCCTACGGGCACTTTGGCCGCACCGATGTGGACCTGCCCTGGGAGCGGACCGACAAGGCGGATATGCTGCGGAAGAAGGCAGGCCTTTAAGGAAGGTCCCACGCGCATAGCTGACATTATCACCGAGGAAAATCTGTCCCTCGCCTTGGACCCGTATCAGTTCGCGGGCCGGGCGAGGGACTTTGCGTTTAAGGGGGCGCTCTGCTATGACTTCTGAGATCCGGTTTGGCACGGATGGATGGCGGGCGATTATTGCCCGCGACTTTACCTTTGCCAACGTTGCCCGATGCTCCCAGGGCCTGGTGGACTACCTGAAGGAAAGGGGGAAGGCCGACCAGGGCCTGGTTGTGGGCTACGATACCCGTTTCCTGTCCAGGGAATTCGCGGAAACGGTAGTTTGCGTCTGTGCCGGCAATGGCGTCAGGACATACCTGGCAAGGGAGTCGGCGCCGACGCCGGTGGTGAGCCTCAGTGTATTGACCCAGGAGGCCGCCGGCGCAGCCATCATCACCGCCAGCCACAACCCGAGTATCTGGAATGGCTTCAAGTTCAAGCCTGAATACGCGGGAAGCGCCACCGACGAAATCACCGGCCGCCTGGAGGATAGAATCGATGCCGTGTCTGAACCCTCAACCATCCCGCTGTCGGAAGGGATTGAAAGGGGCTTGATTGTTGAATTTGACCCCAAGCCCGGCTATGTGCAGCGCATTGGTTCCCTGGTGGACCTCTCCTTGATCAAGAATGCAGGATTCCACATCATGGTGGACTCCATGTTTGGCGCCGGCGCCGGCTATATTGGAGACATGTTGAAGGGCGGGACTTCAACCGTCACCGAACTGAACGGCTATCGCAACCCCGCATTTCCCGGGATGGAACAGCCAGAACCCATCGCACATAACTTGTCCGGCCTGATGGCCCGAGCCCAGGCCGAAGGCGCGTCGGTGGGCATTGCGCTGGATGGCGACGCCGACCGGGTAGGCATTGTTGACGAAAAGGGCCGCTTCATCAGCACCCTGGAAGTATTTTCGCTGCTGGCCCTCTACCTGCTGGAATACAAGGAAATGAGGGGGCCCATAGTGAAAGGCGTGACCTCCTCGACTATGCTGAACAAGCTGGCCCAGCGGTACGGAGGGGAAGTCCATGATATGCGGGTGGGATTCAAGCACATCGGGCCCAGGTTCAGCGAGGTGGACGCCGTAATGGGGGGTGAGGAGAGTGGCGGATTTGCCTTCCGGGGCCACATTCCCGAGCGGGACGGCATCTTGAGTGGATTGTACGTCCTGGAATTCATGGCCAGGACGGGAAAGACGCCCTCACAACTGCTGGAAGAGCTCTTTGCCCTCGTGGGACCCCACTACTACCGGCGGCGGGACGTCGCCTTCGTCCCGTCACAAAGGGAGGAAATACAGTCCCGCATCGAGTCGGACCGGCTGACCGAACTGGCCGGACAGCCAATTACAAGCTCCGACGAGATAGACGGCAAGCGCCTGTTCTTTGCTGACGCCTGGCTGGCCTACCGCTTTTCCGGTACCGAACCCTTGCTGCGCATCTATTGCGAAGCGGGGAGCCAGGAAAACGTTAACGCTCTCCTGGAGGCGGCGGCCAACTATCTGGGCGTGTAAGTCCTTGAGAATCTCGATTCCAGGGGGCGGGTGACGGACCCGCCCCTTTTTTGATACGGGGCAGTGCGAACTAAGTGCTGCGGTAGGCCCGATTCGGCAGATTGGGAGAAATTCGGCGACGTTTCAATTCAAGTGGTTTGGTACCTGCACGGCAAGCGGCGTTACGCGACAGGGTGGTTTGTAAGGCGTTTCGGGAGGAGTTGAGACCACCCGGAAGACATGAGCAAATCCGGCAGCAAGAGTTCAGAGTTAGAGGGTGCTGATCAGGTGAATACTCTTCGTCAGCGCCCAGGCGGGAACATCGAACTTGGGCAAGTCCTGGGGTGGGTAGGGGCGCATGGCCATCCGCCTCTACGAAGTGGGGGTAGAGGCAAGGTCGGGGGTAGAGGCAGGCAATCCCCTGAATCGTGAACGGTTAAATCCGATATTCCCCACTTTCTCAAACTGCAGGACGCCGGATATAATGGAATCAGCGATACTCTTCAAGAAGGAAATGCCTTGTCCGTCACAGTTGAAGCAAGCAGGTTTCGAAGTTACCTGGTCACCGGTCTGGTGGCCGCCGGGGCCATCCTGGTGGCCGTCATCGGCTCCATAACAATCGGTAGCGACACTGACATAGACTTCATAAACCTGTTTGTGGAGCGTCTTTCCGGCCGCTCAGGCAGCTTCCTGGGCGGTCTGGTGGGAACGACCTCCCTCTTTGCCTTTGCCGCGGGGCTGGCATCCGCCGTGAATCCCTGCGGATTTGCAATGCTGCCGGCCTACCTGGGTCTATACCTGGGGTCCGGCGTGTCGGGTGAGAACGCCGGACCCGCCAGGCAACTGTTTCAGGCCCTTTTGGTGGGGGCGGCGGTGACGGCCGGCTTTGTGGTCCTGTTCGGGATTGCCGGCTCGGTCATAGGTCTGGGGGCATCCTTTGTGGTCAGTTACATTCCGTGGATCGGGCTGGTGATCGGAATTGTCCTGACCGTGACCGGCGCATGGCTGATCGGTGGAGGGAAGCTTTACACCGGAATTGCCGCCCAGGCGGCCTCCCGAATCGGCGACCCGGGCCAAGTGAGCGTTAAGGGCTATTTCCTGTTCGGGATCAGCTACGGGATCGCGTCCCTGAGCTGCACTTTGCCGATATTCCTTGCCGTACTGGGCCTGACGGCGGCGGACGCGGGTGTGTGGAAGACCCTGACCAACTTCCTGCTGTTTGCCCTGGGCATGGGGGTGGTGATCATGGCGCTGACCCTGGGGATTGCCTTTTTCCGGACCGCCATGGTGGGCGGGCTGCGGAAAGCCCTGCCCTACATTCAGCCAATCGGGTACTGGCTGATGGTGGCGGCTGGGGCTTACATAATTTTCTACTGGCTGACAATAGGAGGCCTGTAGGGCGGGCTGTAGCGCCATGCAAAGGTACAAACGGCGAGGGGCAGTCACAAACGACTGCCCCTCAACACTGTCTGGCAAATTGGGTGACGCTAGCGCTTGGTGTACTGAGGAGCCCGGCGGGCCCGCTTCAGGCCGTACTTCTTGCTTTCCTTGATCCGGGAGTCCCTGGTTACCAGGCCATTCCGCCGCAGGGTGGCCTTCAGTCCCGCGTCGTACTCGATCAGGGCGCGGGCAATGCCGTGACGAATTGCTTCGGCCTGGGCGTTTACTCCGCCGCCGGTCACCCGGGCAACCAGCTGGAACTGGTTTCCGGTATTGGTCACCCGGAAAGGCTCGTTGATAACCGTCTGCCAGGGCAGCCAGTTGAAGTATTCCTCCACCAGCTTGCCGTTGACCAGCATTGGGCCACCGTCATTTGTCGGGTATAGCCGCACACGGGCAATGGCCGTCTTGCGCTTTCCGGTTCCGTAGAAATACTGCTGCTGTGTTTCCGCCTGCACCAAAGCTTGTAACCGTCCTTAATTTGCTTCTGCCTGTTCGGAGAGCTGGCCTACCTGGGCCTGGTGGGGATGAGTGTCGCCGGCATAGACCTTGAGGCGCTTCAACATTTCCCGGCCCATTTTGTTGCGGGGCAACATCCCCTTGACCGCCAGTTGCAGTACTCGGTCGGGGTGGTCGTCCATCATGTCCCGCAGGATAAAGGTCTTGAGGTTGCCCACGTAGCCGCTGTGCCGGTAGTAGGTCTTCTGCAACAGCTTGTTGCCGGTGATCCGTACCTTGTCCATGTTTACCACCACCACGTGGTCACCCGTCATCACATGCGGGGTGTAGGTGGGTTTGTCTTTGCCCTGCAGGGCCACAGCCACGTCCCGGGCCAGTCTGCCCAGAGACTTGCCCGTGGCGTCTATGAGTCTCCAGTTTTGCGGGACCTCGCCCGACTTTGGAAAGTATGTGCTGGTTCGCTTCATAATCTTGTTCGACCTTTTACCAGGGATTTGGATACTTGACCTCCAGCAGGCAGAGGCCCTTTGCCGGAAGGCTCGGTATCGCATCTATGTTTACTTTGCCGTTGCTGTTCCGTCCTTCATCGAGAATTGCCTTAACCGAGTCGGCAGGCAGATTCCCCTTGCCTGTCTCCACCAGGACGGCGTTGGTGCGCCGAATTTGCCGCTGCATGAACCCGTTAGCTTCGCACTCGATAATCAGCAAGGACTTATCCTCGGGTGCGGTAGCCACCTCCCAGCGATAGACCTGCCTGACGCTGCTCCGGTCCTCGGGATGGCCCGGCGCGAAGGGGCGAAAATCATGAATGCCGATCAGGTGCTGAGCGGCGACGTTCATTTCTTCAATATTTAAGGGCGTTGGAATCCAGCAGTGATGCTGGCGAAACAATGCCGACGGCCTGGGCCGGTTCAGTATGCTGTACCGGTAAGTACGGCTGACGGCGTCTCTCCGGGAATGGAAGGCTCCAGGAACCTGGCGGGCCTCCAGAACCCGAATATCGTAGGGGAGATAGTGATTCAGGGCGCGGATGAAGGTTTCCGTGCTGTGCCGGCTTGCCGATTCAAAGTCCACAACCTGTCCGGTAGCGTGGGCCCCCGAATCGGTCCGGCTGGCTCCCCTTACCCTGATTTCTTCTCCCGTAAATTTGTAAAGAGCCTCTTCCAGTTCACCCTGAATGGTTGGTTCGGTCGCCTGGATCTGGAATCCGGCGTAGGCTGTGCCCTCGTACTCAATCAGCAGGGCCAGCCGCCTCGTCGCCAAATACCCCGTTCCACCGGAGATGTTGTCGGTATCCGCCTGCGGAAGCAATCCCTCTGCGACGGCGCCTGGGTTAAACCAGCTCGATGATGGCCATCTGGGCGCCATCTCCCTGGCGCGGGCCCAGCTTGACTATGCGGGTATAACCGCCGGGCCGGGTCTCGTAACGGTCCGCCAGGTCGTCGAACACCTTCTTGACAACCTGCTTGTTGGGAACCTGCGCCAGGGCCAGCCGGCGGTGGTGCAGAGTGCCCTTTTTGCCGTGGGTGATCAATTTTTCGGCCACGATGCGGGTTTCCTTGGCCTTGGCCAGGGTAGTGGTGATGCGCTCGTGACGAATCAACTCACAGGTCAAGCCCCGAAGCAGGGCCTTCCTGTGGTCCTTGTACCGGCTGAGATTGCGGCCGGCCACTCGGTGCGAAGCCATGGCCTAGCACTCCTCCTCATCGTCTTCGAAATCATAATCGAGGTCGTCTTCCAAACTGTCGTCGTCGTCCGTGCCTGCGCCGTCGGCAATGGTGTCAGTGGCAACCAGCAGTTCGGCAGCGGCGGAGGCCTGAATCAGGGATATGCCTTCCAGACCGCGGTCATCAGCGTCTTCTCCGGCGCCGGCAAGGGCGCCTGCGCCCACTGCGATCAGAGACCCTCCCGCTCCGTCGGAGCCTTCTCCTACTCCCAGTTCCTCAAGGCGGGTGCGCAGTTCGCTCAGAGACTTCTCACCGAAATTGCGAATTTTGAGCAACTCGTCGTCGGACATTTCCAGGACTTCTCCCACCCTCGTAATGTGGGCCCGCTTGAGGCAGTTCAGGGTCCTGTGGGAGAGTTCCAGCCGCTCAATAGGGGTCTGGTATATTTCGGGCGAAAGGTTCAGGCCGGAACGGGCGGCAGTAGCCGGACCGCCGGTGGCCAGGTTCTTGAACAGGAAGAAATCATCCACCAGCGCGCTGGCCGCCTCTCCCAGGGCCTCCAGGGGCGCTATCGTCCCGTCGGTCCACAACTCCAGGACCAGGCGCTCGTAATCGGTGCGCTGGCCCACCCGGGTGGGTTCCCTGGTGTAATTCACCTTCCGCACCGGGTTGAAAATGGCATCAACGGGCAGCACGCCCACCTGCATGCCGGAGCTTCCCTCAGACTGGGTAGCGGGCCGGTAGCCCAGGCCCGATTCCACGTTGAACTCAATGGAAAGGTTGGCGGCAGACCCATCCAGGGTAGCCAGGTGCAATTCAGGATTGACAATCTCAAAGTCGCTGGACGTGGCGATATCGCCGGCGCACACCCTGCCTTCGCCCTGAACATCCAGGCGCATCTTGCCGGTACGTTCGCTCTCGGCGTGAATCCGGATACGCTTGATGTTGAGGAGGAGGTCCATTACCTCTTCCTTGACACCCTCAATGGCGGTGTACTCGTGCACCACGTTGTCAATTTTCACCCAGGTTATGGCGCTGCCTCGAATGGAGCTCAGCAAAAAGCGGCGCAGCGGATTTCCAATGGTGTGGGCAAAGCCCGGAACCAGAGGTTCCAGGGCTACGCTGGCATACTCACTTGTCGATTCCAGCACCGTAATGCTGGGTTTGATGGTTTCAGTTGCCCCTTCGGGAGGGGCCGCGGGGAGGATATAAGTTTCCAGCATGAGACTTACTACCTCGAATAGAACTCGACTATCAACCTGGAGTTAATGGTCTGGGTGAGGTCCTCGTCCGAAGGGAGAGTCACAACCTCGCCAACCATTTCATTTACGTCCAGCGACAGCCACGAGGGGATGGGGCGCTTGGGTATGCCGTCGGTACGCTCCTTGTAGAAGTCACTGTTCTTGGATGTTTCCTTCCAGCCGATGGTATCGCCGGCCTTGACCAGGAAGGAGGGAATGTCCGTCTTCACGCCCTTGACCGTAATGTGGCCGTGACGGACCATCTGCCGGGCTTGCTTGCGGGAGTCGGCAAAACCAAGCAGGTAAACGATGTTGTCGAGCCGGCGCTCCAGGGTACGGAGCAGGTTGAAGCCGCTGATTCCGGGAGAGCTGAACGCCTCGCTCATATAGCGTCGGAACTGGCCTTCCATAACCCCGTAAATCTGCCGGGCCTTCTGCTTCTCTCGCAGGTGGACACCGTAGTCCGAAGGACGGCGTCGTCGGTTGTTCTGGTTGCCGGGAGGCGAATGGCGGCGCTCCACTGCGCAGCGGGGCGTAAAACACCGGTCGCCCTTCAGGAATAGCTTTTCGCCTGCTCTGCGACAGAGCCTGCAGGATGGTCCTGTGTATCTTCCCATAATCCCCTTTCTAAACCCTTCGTCGTTTCGGCGGCCTGCAGCCGTTATGCGGTATCGGAGTCACGTCCCGGATGCTGGTCACCGTCAGTCCGGCTCCCTGCAGGGAGCGGATTGCTGCTTCCCGACCAGCCCCGGGCCCCTTGATATAGACGTCGATCATCCGCATCCCCATGTCCATGCCCCGTCGTGCTGCCTGCTCGGCGGCCCGCTGGGCGGCAAAGGCAGTGCCCTTGCGAGAACCCTTGAAGCCGACGGTTCCCGCGCTGGCCGAAGCCAGGACGTTGCCGTCGGAATCGGTGATGCTGACCAACGTGTTGTTAAAGGTCGAGTAGATGTATGCTCGCCCTTGCGGAACGGACCGCCGCTCTCGCCGGCGAGTTCTAGGTCTGGGCATATAATTCCCTCAATTAAGTCAGGGGTTTACTTCTTGCCGCCGGTGCGGCGGCCACGTCCGGCAACTGTCCGGCGGGGGCCCTTCCGGGAGCGGGCATTGGTCCTGGTGCGCTGGCCGTTCACGGGCAGGCCTCTGCGGTGGCGAAGCCCCCGGTAGGAACCGATCTCGATGAGGCGGCGAATGTTCTGGTTGACATCCCGCCGCAGGTCGCCCTCGGTCAAATACTCCCGGTCCACGATTTCGCGGATCCGGTCCACCTGGGCCTCGTCCAGCTCGTTCATCCTGGGGGACATGTCCGGATCGATGCCGACCTTCTCCAGAATCTCCGCGGCGATAACCGGCCCCACGCCATAAATGCTTCGGAGGGCGATGTGCGCCCGCTTGCGGTCGGGCACGTCAACTCCGGCAATACGTACCATATCCTGAACCTCCCGAAATTCCGGTCTGTTAACCCTGACGCTGGGCGTGACGCGCATTGGTACAGATTACCCTTACCACGCCCTTGCGTTTAATAACCCGGCACTTGTCGCACCGGGGCTTTACGGAAGCTGATACCTTCATGGTTTTTCTCCTGGCTGCCGAAGCGAAGGGCAACCAAGGTCCCGACTACTTGAAGCGATAAGTGATTCTGCCCCGGCTCAGGTCGTATGGGGACAACTCCACCAGTACCCGATCGCCAGGCAGCACCCGGATAAAGTGCATCCGGATCTTGCCGGATACGTGGGCCAGAACCTGGTGGTCATTGGGAAGTTCCACGCGGAACATCCCGTTGGGCAATGCTTCAGTTACCTTGGCTTCTACCTCAATTGCTTCTTTCTTCGGCATAACCCTCCTCTTTGCGGGTAGGGACCTCCCCTGTCATTTGGTTCAGCAGCGAATGAACTAGCTGTGTTTGGTCAGAATTTCCGGGCCATCCTCAGTGATGGCGATGGTATGTTCAAAATGGGATGAAAGCGACCCATCGGCCGTAACGACGGTCCAGTTGTCATCCAGGATCCTGGTATGCCAATCTCCGACGTTGAGCATGGGCTCAATGGCAATGCACATTCCCGCGCGGAGGAGTTGGCCCCTTCCTGGCTGACCATAGTTGGGAACCTGGGGGTCCTCATGGAGAAAGCGGCCAATGCCGTGGCCCACGAACTCACGAACGATAGCATAGCCCCTGCCTTCACCGTAGGTCTGGACGGCCGAGCCAATGTCTCCGATGCGATTGCCAGGCCGAGCTGCCTTTATACCCTCTTCCAGGCTGAGACGGGTGGCCTCCATGAGGTCGGCAGCTTCGTCGCTGACCTCTCCCACGGCGATGGAGACGGCGGCGTCACCTATAAAGCCGTCAATGGTGGCGCCCACGTCAACCTTAAAAATGTCGCCTTCCTTAAGAACACGCTTTCCGGGAATTCCGTGAACTATTTCCTCGTTCACCGAAGCGCATATAGAGCCGGGAAACCCGTGGTAACCCTTGAAGGCAGGCTTCGCGCCGTGACGTGTTATTTCCTTGTAAGCTATGTCGTCCAACTCGCGGGTAGTTATTCCAGGTTCCACCGTCCTCTTCATAAGAGACAGGGTTGCTCCCACGATAGATCCGGCTACCCGCATTGCGTCCAGTTCCTGGGGAGACTTGATGGTAATGCCACCCGTATATTGCGAGGGGCTGTTCGATGCTGTCTGAACTCTTGGCTTGCGACTCGTACTTGCCATGCTTGCCTCAATTTCCTGAATTGCAAAACCCGATTTTAGCCTACCTGCGCAGAGCTGTCCAGACCTAAGGCTTCTAAAGCCCTGGCATTGATGTCTTCGACGGCGCCTACTCCCGATATTTCTTCCAGCAACCCGCGCTCGCGATAAAAGTCCAGCACCGGCGCTGTCTGTTCCTGGTAAACGCCAATCCTGACCTGGATGGCGTCGGGCCGGTCGTCGTCCCTCTGGTAGAGTTCTCCTGAACACCGCTCACAACGAGGAGGCGAGGCGAACTGGCTTTCTTCCAGGTTATACGGCGCCTGGCACTCACGGCAGATAAATCTTCCTCCCAGCCTGCGCACAAGTTCAGCCTGTGGAACGCTGACCAGCAGCGCCTTGTCCAGGGGCTGTCGCCTGGCCCTCAGGGCCGTTTCCAGCGCCGCCGCCTGGTCGCGGGTGCGGGGGAAGCCGTCCAGGATGAATCCGGAACCCTGCTCCAGCCCGGAGACCTCATCCAGGACCATTTCGATAACCAGATCGTCTGGCACCAGGAGCCCTTTGCTCATGAACTCCGTTGCCCTGGCTCCCAGTTCAGTGCCCTCATTGATGTGGTGCCGGAACAAGTCTCCCGAACTGACGTGGGCCACGTTCAGTTTATCCTTAAGCAGCTGGGCCTGGGTGCCCTTTCCGGCGCCCGGGGGCCCGAACAATGCCAGTCGCAGGGAACCCGCCATTTATCTCAAGAATCCTTCGTAATTTCTCATCAGGAGCTGGGCTTCCAACTGCCGCAGAGTGTCCAGTCCCACACCTACCATAATCAACAGGCTGGTGCTGCTGAGCTGGATTGCCTGAACGTTGGTAACCAGCGAAGCCAGGTAGGGCACAATGGCGACAAATCCCAGAAAGAGCGCGCCGCCGGTGGTAATCCTCACAATTACCCGGTTCAGGTACTCCTGGGTGGGACGCCCGGGTCGAATGCCCAGTACGAACCCCCCGTTCCTTTGCAGATTCTCGGCCAGGTTCTGCTGCTGGAAGACCACCAGGGTGTAAAAGAAGGTGAAAATCACCACAAGGATAAACACGAACACCCAGTAAATTGCTGAAGTGGGATTGAACAGGTCTGCGAAGAACCTGGCAACGTCTCCCACGACTCCGGTGC
This sequence comes from Chloroflexota bacterium, assembly GCA_028874675.1. Taxonomy (GTDB): domain Bacteria; phylum Chloroflexota; class Dehalococcoidia; order Lucifugimonadales; family UBA3495; genus Bin22. The sequence goes on along the minus strand of JAPPJA010000094.1, from coordinate 1,800 downwards.
TGGTGGCGAAATAGGTGGCCACGGTCCCCGGGAGAATGACGATGGAGAACGCGAAAATCAGCGGGATCATTCCTGCCGAGTTAATCCTCAAAGGGATGTAGGTCCCCCCGCTCTGGCGGTACATGCGGCCGCCACGGAAAATGCTGCGCCCGTATTGCACCGGAATCCTGCGGTGGGCTTCATTGAACAGCACAATAAGCGCGATTATCAGCACCCCGATAATCACGAAGAACCCGATCCCCAGCACATCCTGCCGGTCCAGGAATCCCTGGGTTATCAGCCCGGGGAAACCGGCCACGATACCCGCGAAGATGATGAGAGAAATACCGTTTCCGATACCCCTTTCGGTAATCAACTCACCCAGCCAGACCAGGAACATGGTGCCCGCGGTCATTGAAATTATGGCCGCCACCGTCGGTAGCAGGGCGTCGCCCGTAAAGCCCACGTTGGTCAGCACATTGCTCTGCTGCAAAAGAATCAACTGGCCAAAGCCCTGGGCCACCGCGATGGGCACCGTGAGCCAGTGGACAATGCGGTTAATCTTGACGCGTCCGGCCTCGCCCTCACGGGACAGCTGCTGCAGGGTTGGAATTACCGGCGTAAGAAGCTGCATCACGATGGATGCAGTGATGTACGGGAAAACGCCCAGGGCGACAATGCTCATCCTGCTGAGGGCGCCGCCGCTGAACAGGTCGAGGAAACCCAGGAGCTGGTTGTTCTCGAACAGGTCCTGAAGCTGGGCGTTGTTGATGCCGGGTATGGGTATGTGGGACACGAAGCGATATATCGCCAGCATGCCCAGGGTAAACAGAATTTTTGCCCTCAGGTCCGGAAGACTGAAGGCGTCAATTGCGGCTTGAATTAGGCGGGGCCAGCGCCCTCCCCCCTGTGTCTCGGCCGAAATCATCTAGCTAGACTTCCTCCGCCGAGCCACCGGCCGCCTCGATCTTGGCCCTGGCCGCACCGGTGAACTTGTTGGCGACAACCGTCAGTGATTTGCCGATATCGCCGTTGCCCAGTACCTTGACCGGGGACTTGACGTTGGGGATTATGCCTTGCAGGTAAAGATCGTTGACAGTGACCCTGGAGCCTGGCTCAAAGCCCTCCAGGTCTGCCAGCTTCACCAGCGAATAGTGGGTCTTGAACTTGTTGTTGAAACCCCGCTTCATGGGGAGGCCCTTGATCAGGGGCAACTGACCGCCTTCAAAGCCGGGCCGTATCCGGTAGCCGGAACGGGATTTCTGGCCCTTCATTCCACGACCACCGTAGCTTCCGCCGCCGGCTGCGTCCCCCCGGCCTACCCTTTTCCGGTTCTTTCGCGCGCCCGGAGACGGGACTATTTCATGCTCCATCATGATGGTTGATACTCCTGGATAATTGGCCCCGGAGGACAGGTCGGGCGCATTGCCAGACCGCTTCCGGGGATTCGGTTGTTGCCAAGCCGCGCGCGGGACGCCCGTCCCGCCACGAATTACCGCCGGTGGGAGTTTATCCCTCGGCGATTTCTTCCACAGTGACCAGGTGAGAAACCTTGTTCACCATCCCGCGGATGGTAGGCGTATCTCCCACGGTTACACTGTGATGCAATCGGCGGAGTCCCAGGGCCTTGACTACCCGCCGCTGGTCCTGGGGTTTGCCGATGCAGCTCTTCTTCCAGGTAATTTTCAATTGGGCCATATTTGCACCTGTTGTTTGCCGGACTAGTCGGCTGCCTGGGTGCCCAACCGTCGGGCGGTCTCGGCCTGCGGATCCCGCAAGCGCCTCAGGGCCTCCAGGGTCGCCTGTATCGTGTTGATGGGG
>JAPPJA010000362.1:8257-16878 GCA_028874675.1 Chloroflexota bacterium | reverse complement strand
GCGTCTCCGGGCATCAAGGTCCAGCAACTCTTCCAGCGGGTCGTCTTCTCCCCGGGAAGCCAGGGCCTGCCGTACCGATTCTGGGTCACGCCTTATTTGTTCGATGGAAAGCATACCTTCAATCTTTGCTCGAAATGGTTGGATACGGAGTGTTCAGCAGGCGCATGCCCCTGGGCAGCCCGGGACCGGATTGGCGCTCACTGCAAAGCATCGGCTTCCCCAGACTCCGCTTCCCCCGGATCTTCTCTCCGGGAACGCATCTGTGGAAACAACAAGACATCCCGGATGCTTGCCTGTCCGGTAAGCAGCATCACCAGGCGGTCAATGCCTACGCCCAGACCGCCGGTGGGGGGCATGCCGTACTCCAGGGCAGTCAGGAAATCCTCGTCCAGGCGGTCCACCTCTTCGTCCTGGTATCTCTCGCGGATGGACTCTTGGGCTTCAAATCGTTCCCGCTGCACGGCAGGGTCATTCAGTTCAGTGTAGGAGTTGGCAATTTCCATGCCGGCCGCGAAGGCTTCAAACCGTTCCACGTACCCTGGCGACCCGGGCTTCGCCTTGGCCAGCGGCGACATGTCCTCAGGATAGTCCAACAGGAACGTGGGTTGCACCAGGTTAGGTTCTACAAAAGTGGATACCAGCTTGTCTATCAGGCGTCCCCGGCTTTCCCGGATGCCCACGTCAATTCCCAGTTGGACCATTTTCCTTACCAGGGCCCCATCATCAGGATATTCGTCAATATCCACGCCACTGCGCCGATACAGCTCGTCCCTCAACTGGAGCCGCGGCCAGGGCGGCGTGAAATCAATGATTTCCTCGCCGTAGGGGATGGACATGGTACCCCGTGCATCCAGGGCAGCGGTTGAAATCATGCCCTCCACCATTGTCATTACATCGTTGTAATCGGCGTAGGCTTCGTAACTTTCGAGGAGGGTAAACTCCGGGTTGTGGTCCTGGTCTATACCCTCGTTGCGAAAGACCCGGCCGATTTCATAAACGCGGTCAAAACCGCCCACAATGAGCCGTTTCAGGTAAAGCTCGGTGGCGATACGAAGGTACAGGCGCTGGTTGAGAGCATTGTGGTGGGTGTCGAAGGGGCGGGCATGGGCGCCGGCGGCCACCGGCACCAATATAGGGGTATCCACCTCCAGAAAACCCCGACCGTCCAGGTAGCGCCTGATGCTGTTGACGACCCGGCTGCGCTGGGCAAACGCCTCCATAACCTCTGGGTCGGCAATAAGGTCCAGGTAACGTTGCCGGTACCTGATCTCTACATCGCGTAAACCGTGGTACTTCTCAGGGAGCGGCCGCATTCCCTTGGCAAGGACGGTCACATCCCGGGCTTCGATGGTCACTTCGCCGGTGCGGGTGCGCAGCATCTGTCCACCAACACCGATAAAGTCACCCAGGTCCAGATCTTTCAGCAACTCATAGCCATCCCCCAGCACGTTCTGCCGGAACATGGCCTGCACAGCGCCGGAACCATCCCTGATGTCCAGAAACGCGGCCCGTCCCATGACCCTCATGGAAACAATGCGTCCGGCCAGGGCATGTTCGGGAGCCGGACTGGCTTCTTTGTCCTGGCTTCCCGCCTTTTCCCATGCTTCAAACTCGGCAACGGCGGCGGCTGTGTCGCTGGTCCGCCTGTAACGGGGCGGGTAGGGGTCTATGCCCTTCTCCCGCAGCCTGTCCAGCTTTACTATGCGGCTTCCAACCAGTGAGTCTTCTCGGTCTTGCATGTGCAACAGTTTACAACCTGCATTGCTGGAATTGAAGCCTTGCTTAACGGGCGGCCAGCGCCGGGAAGTAGAAGCGGCCAGGAAAGCGGCAGAGCCGACCCGAGCGCCGCCGGTCCCCGATTTCTACTGCGAGCAATTCGAACCCAGTATTTCCGCGCCAGGGCAGTTGCCCAGTTCAATTGTTACAGAAGCATTCCAAAATTACGAATTCTGACGAAAAAGTTAACAATCCTGAAAAACTATTGTTACACCGGGGCAATATTCGGCACAAACAGGAGCAATACAATTCTGGCTAGCATATTGCCAGGAGGAGAGTATCTCACCATGCTTACCAGAATTTGGAACCCCGGCTTAAACCCTTTAACCCTGCGCCGGTTTCTGCCTTATGTCCTGGCCGGGCTACTTGCCTCGGCCATCATGATGGGTTGGAACATCGCGTTTGCGCAGGACGACCCCACCGTAGAGGAAGTAGCGGCCACCGCGGCCACCGATGTTGGCAACCTTACCACCATGGTGGCGGCTTTCCTGGTCTTCTTTATGCAGGCTGGTTTCGCCTTCCTGGGGGCGGGCCTCATCCGGTCCAAGAGCACAGTCAACTACATGACCAAGAGCTTTATGGACTTTGCCATTGCCTCCCTGTCGTTCTGGGCTTTCGGCTTCGCCATAATGATGGGGGCATCCGCCGCCGGCATCACCGGAACCGACAACTTCTTCCTGCTCAATGGCGGCGATGACTGGCAGGTTTACGTGGACTGGATGTTCCAGATGGTGTTTGCCGGCACGGCGGCTACCATCGTGGCCGGCGCGGTGGCCGAGCGCACCAAGACCCAGGCTTACTTCGCCTACAGCTTCCTGATTGGCGCGGTAATCTACCCCCTGTATGGCCACTGGGTCTGGAACGGCGATGGTTGGCTGGCAGCCCTGGGCGCGGCCGACTATGCCGGGTCGGGCGTGGTCCACGCCGTGGGCGGCTTCATTGCCCTGGCCGGCGCCGCTGTGGTTGGTCCCCGGACCGGCAAGTTCAACGCCGACGGTTCTGCCAACCAACTCTTTGGACACAACGTACCCTATGTGATCATAGGTACCTTCATTCTTTTCTTCGGCTGGTTCGGATTCAACATAAACACGGGCGATTCCATTGGCCTCAACGCCGTTAACACGCTGCTGGCCGGAGCCACCGGCGCTATAGTCGCCCTTTACATCCAGCTGATCAGATCGGGCAAGATCGACATTCTCATGTCTTGCAACGGCGCGCTGGCGGGCCTGGTGGGCATAACCGCGCCGGTGGCCTATGTGGACCCCTGGGCTGCCGTGGTCATTGGTGCGCTGGCCGCCCCGATTATGATGATTTCGGTGTCAGCCATCGAAAAGGTGCTCAAAATCGACGACCCGGTGGGAGCGGCATCAGTGCACGGCGTTTGCGGCCTCTGGGGTCTGCTGGCCGTAGCCATATTCGCCAGCGGCAACAACGGAACGACCGGGCTGGTTGGTGGCAGCATCGACCTGCTGGTACCCCAGCTGGTCAGCATGGCGGTGGTACTGGCCTGGGCCCTGGGTACCGGCTTCCTGATGTTCTTCATCCTGAAGGTTGGCATGGGAGTCCGGTTGACCGAGGAGGAAGAGCTGGCAGGGGTGGACGCTTCCGAGCACGGCATGGAAGCTTACCAGATGAGTTAGCTCCGGCCCCGACAACAAGCTTTTACTTCGCAACTCTGTAGGGGCAGTCCTTGTGGCTGCCCCCATTACTTACCAGGCATTGAGGCAGGCGCCGGCCAAGCCTTCAGCAAGTGTCTGGCAAATTAACACAAAGTTTACTTTTGCGATATTTCCCTGAAACACCTTGATTCCAGAATAAGTTCATCAGCAAATTCAAGGGAGTACGAAACGATGGAAATCATTCTTGCAGCAGCAGCCTTCATTGGTCTCTTCAGCATGTGGGTAATAGTCCCCAGGATGCTGCTCAAGAAGTAGGCCGAATCCGCCGGTCGGTCCAGCGCCCGTGGACCCGCCCCGTGGTCGGAGGTCCAACTCGGAAAACGCGGACCACCGGCCAGGGAAATAGCCAGGTTCTTGTAACAAAAAGTTAACAAGTTGGTAAATTCCCCGAAACATTAGGATTCCAAAATCTGGGCCATAAACCATTGGCGAGGAGCAACGGAAAATGGAAATCATCGCGGCGGGGGCAGCATTCATCGGACTCTTCAGCATGTGGGTAGTGCTGCCAAAGCTGTTCCTGAAGAAGTAGTCGGAACTCGAAACCCCGATACTTCAGGAAGGGCGGCCTGACTGAAACCCTGAAAAGTCCATACTTCGAGCGCTTGGATTGGAGTATGGGCTGTTTCTATTCCTGCAGTGAAGGTTGCGGCCCGCCCAGTTGGTTTGGGACCGTAGCGTTTAAATTCCAAATTTCGTTCGCCGGATTCGCCAAAAGGGAGATGGCAAAGTATGAATACTGGAGATACAGCCTGGATTCTGGCCTGCTCGGCGCTGGTCCTCCTTATGACCCCGGGTCTGGCCTTCTTCTACGGGGGTCTGGTCCGCCGGAAAAACGCCACCGCAACCATAATGCACAGCCTTATGTGCATGGGCCTGGTTGGAGTGGTCTGGGTCCTGTGGGGCTACAGCCTGGCCTTCAGCGGAGATTTCAACGGCTGGGGCATTGTTGGAGATCTGCAGTGGTTTGGCCTAGCCGGCGTAAGCGCTGACAACACTGGCCCCTACGCCGATAACATCTCTCACCAGACCTTTATGGTCTTCCAGGGAATGTTCGCCATCATTACGCCGGCGCTGATTACCGGCGGCTTTGCCGAGCGAATGAAGTTCAGCGCCTTTGTCATTTTCACCGTTGTATGGGTGACCGTCGTTTACGCCCCCGTAACCCACTGGGTGTGGGGCGGCGGCTGGCTGGGCAACCTGGGCGCGCTGGACTTCGCCGGCGGCACGGTGGTCCACATCAACTCCGGTATAGCAGCCCTGGCCGCTGCATTGATCATCGGAAAACGCATTGGATTTGGCGAGCAGCCCATGCCGCCTCACAACGTCCCGATGATTGTCCTGGGCGCCGGTCTGCTTTGGTTCGGCTGGTTCGGCTTCAACGCCGGAAGCGCCCTGGCGGCCGATGGCGTGGCGGTTAACGCCTTTGTGGTAACCAATACTGCCGCAGCGGCCGCGCTGGTTTCGTGGGTAGCAATGTCCTGGATATTCGGGAAACGCCCCAGCATCATCGGCGCCGCTTCAGGTGCGGTGGCTGGGCTGGTGGCGATAACCCCGGCGGCTGGCTTTGTGGGCGCAATGCCGGCGGTTATAATTGGTCTCGTGGCAGGCGCAATCTGTTACGGCGCGATTGAACTGCTGCTCAAGCTGAAAGTGGACGACGCCCTGGCGGTCTGGGGTGTTCACGGTATGGGCGGCACCTGGGGCGCCCTGGCCACCGGCCTTTTCGTGGGCATCGGATACAGCGCTCTGCCCGACGGAACGGGTCGCGGTGAGCAGGTCCTGATTCAGTTGATCGGCATCGTTGGCACCGCCATCTGGTCCTTCATCGCTACCAGCGCGATCCTGCTGGCCCTGAAATACACGATCGGCCTCAGGGTTGAGGAAAACGAGGAGCAGTTGGGGCTGGACGTTTCCACCCACGGCGAAGGCGCATACACAATCTAGATTGTCGGCGGCCCATTACCGCCTCTATGCGGGGATGGAGTCCGCCAGGGAATAACAAACAGCGAGGTTTTAGTAAATGAGCTACAAGGCTGAGTACATATGGATTGACGGTCAGGAGCCCACGGCAAAGCTGCGCTCCAAAGGCAAGATCGTGCCCGATGGCGAGGAGCCCCCCGTCTGGGGATTTGACGGCTCCAGCACCAACCAGGCGCCAGGCGAGGCTTCGGACTGCGTTCTGAATCCCGTGCTGGTCGTACCCGACCCCATTCGCGGCGGCGACAACAAGCTGGTTATGTGCGAGGTGCTGCTTACCGACATGACCGCCCATCCTTCCAACACCCGCGCGGGCTGCGCGGCCGCCGCTGCCCAGTACGCCGACCTGGACTTCTGGTTCGGCATCGAGCAGGAGTACACCTTCTTTGACGGGATCAAGCCCCTGGGCTGGCCCGACAACGGTTTCCCCGCGCCCCAGGGCGGCTACTACTGCGGCGTGGGATCCGATGAGGTTTTCGGGCGCCCGGTGGTTGAACAGCACATGGACGCCTGCCTGTACGCCGGCCTGGCCATATCCGGCATTAACGGCGAAGTGATGCCGGCCCAGTGGGAGTTCCAGATCGGGCCCATCGGCGCCCCTGCCGTAGGAGACCACCTCTGGCTGGCCCGCTGGCTGCTGTATCGCATCGGCGAAGACGTGGAGACGGTGGACGGCCGCCGCGGAATCAGCGCCACCCTGGACCCCAAGCCGGTAAAGGGTGACTGGAACGGCGCCGGAGCCCACACCAACTTCTCCACCAATCGGATGCGCGAAGATTACGACGCCTGTGTTGCTGCCGCCGAGGCCCTGAGCACGCGGCACGACCTGCACATCGCCAACTATGGACACCGGATTGAGGAACGCCTCACTGGCCTGCATGAGACCTGCTCCTACCGCGAGTTCCGGTATGGCGTCTCCGACCGGGGCGCTTCCGTGCGGATACCCTGGCAGGTGGCCCGGGACCGCATGGGCTACATCGAAGACCGCCGCCCCAACGCCAACTCAGACCCCTACGTCGTCACCCGGTTGATTGTTGAGACCGTGGGCGCCGACGCCAAGGGGCGGTAATTCGGGCAAAGAGTCATTGTGGAAACGCCGCCTCGGGCGAGGCGGCGTTTTCCTGTCATTAAGGGGCCTCTCAAATTGCGTTAAGTTGTGCCAGTTGCAACCTGGGTCAAGGGCAAATGCGCCTCTGATCCCTCCGGACTAACAGAAACGCGCCTCGGGAGTTTGAAATGATGGAATCGCGCACCACTGAACAGGAATACGTGCTGCGCACAGCCAGAGACAACGACGTAAAGTTCGTGCGCCTCTGGTTCACTGACATTCTGGGCAACCTCAAGGGATTTGCCATCAATGTGGATGATCTGGAAGAGGCCATTGTGCAAGGGGTGGGCTTCGACGGGTCGGCTATTGAGGGATTCGCCCGCGCCACCGAGGACTCTTACCGAATTGATGAGAGCGACATGCGGGCGTACCCCGATCCCACCACGTTCGCCGTACTTCCCTGGAGGCCCCGGCAAAACGCGGTGGCGCGCATGTTCTGCGACATCTATTCACCGGGCGGCGACCCCTTCATGGGGGATCCCCGTCTGGCGCTGAAGCGAAACCTGGAACGCCTGTCGCAAATGGGCTACACCTATTACGTCGGGCCGGAGCTGGAGTTCTTTTACCTGGAAAAACCGGAAATGGACAGTTCCAACAAGCTGCGGCCTCCCCAGCCACTGGACCTGGACGGGTACTTTGACCAGCTCTCCAGCAACCCGACCGCCGACCTGCGCCGCGATACGGTGCTGAACCTTTCGGACATGGGTATTCCGGTCAAGTACTCCCACCACGAAGGCGCGCACAGCCAGCATGAAATAGACCTCCAATACACGGACGCCCTGACAATGGCGGACAGCGTGATAACGGCCAAGCTGGCGATTAAGGAACTGGCCCAGCTGCGGGGTTTCCACGCCTCGTTTATGCCCAAGCCCTTTACCGGCGTGAATGGTTCGGGAATGCACACTCACCAGTCCCTCTTCAAGGGAGACGTAAACGCGTTCTACGACCCTGAGGACGAGTACCGGCTCTCCTCAGTGGCCAAGCGATTTATTTCCGGGCTCATACGCCATGCCCCGGAAATAACGCTGGTTACCAACCAGTGGATCAACTCCTACAAGCGGCTGGTACCCGGTTACGAGGCTCCGGTCTATATTTCCTGGGCTCGAAGCAGGTCCGACCTGGTGCGGGTCCCGTCCTACAAGCCCGGTTACGAAACATCGGTCCGGATCGAGTACCGGGCCCCGGACCCGGCCTGCAATCCCTACCTGGCTTTCAGCGTTATGCTGGCGGCGGGAATGAAAGGAATCGAGGAAGAATACCCGGAAGTTCCGCCGGTTGAGGGCAATGTATTTGCCATGTCCCGCGATGAGTTCCAGGCCCAGGGGATAAGGCTCCTGCCCGGCAGTCTGGGGGAAGCCATATCCATCGCGGAAGACAGCGCCCTTTTGCGGGAAGCGCTTGGCGACCACATCCTGGAGAGCTACATTCGCAACAAGCGCCTGGAATGGCAGAAATACCGGGCCACAGTCACCGACTATGAGATTGAACAATACCTTCCAACCTTATAGTCGCATTGACTCAACATATTCCCGGCAGGACCATAGCATTGTTTTTCCGCCTCGAATTGCGCTGGGAGCTGGCGGCTTAGGTTTATGTAACCCCGTGCATACCGATAGTCTAAATCCTGAATGAGAACCGGGGTTGTATCCCAGTTCCGGGCAGGAAGATAGTAACCTTGACCAAAGGCACGGTGGATGTGCACTTGGCATTGACCGTCACTCCGTCGCGGCCCGCATTCAGGTATGGACATTAACAAGCCAACGCAATCAGAGTCGTAAAGCCTGGATACCATCTTTCGCGGGCAGGACAACGCTATCCTCGCAAATCTCCGCAAATAAAGTTTTCACCCCGGTTTCACTCTGTGTGTCCCGAGTTCGCTTAGCATCCCTACTACTAAAGGCAGTTGCCCTGAATTTGAAAGGGGAGAGCGATGCGCCCTCCCCCTTTTATTCTTGTGATTCCTCTGGCTTTCCCGGCTTCAAGGGTGTTCCAGGTAGCTGACACTTTCTACTTCGCCTGACCGGGCGGACTTGTACGCTGTTTTCACCAGTATCAAGTCCTTCAGACCTTCCAGTCCCGAT
>JAPPJA010000362.1:4037-8247 GCA_028874675.1 Chloroflexota bacterium | reverse complement strand
CTCCGCCACACACTCGATAAACTCCTGCACCATGGCGGGTATGCCCCGGTTGTCCGGTGGGAAACGCCATGTCCGTTCCGAGCTTTCGGATTCCACGGTCAGTTGACCGCTTCCGACTTCAAACGAGATGCGGCCACTGGAGCCAGCAACCTGGACGGTAGGGGGAAGCGGCTTACCTGAAGTCCAGGAATGATTTATGACACCCACAGTTCCATTGGACCACCGCAGGGTGGCCACCATGCCGTCTTCGCCCTCCTGCCCCGTCATGGACTTGGGCAGTTCCATGGCATAGACCGAACTGGGCTCCCCGGCCAGGTATCTCATGAAGTGAAATTTGTGAATGCCTCCGTCGATAATGACTCCGCCACCATTGAGGCTCTCCTGACTTCGCCATCCTCCGGCGCGGAAGGGATATTCTTCCTGGAAGTTAATCAACCTCAGGTCGCCTATGGCGCCTTCCGACACCAGTCGCTTGCACTGGCGGACCTGCGAGAAATAGCGGACATTTTCGGCCACCATCAGGGTAATAGCCCCTGACTCTGCATCCCTGATGATGGCGGCGCCGTCTTCCAGGGTGTGGGCCAGTGGTTTTTCTACCAGGACGTGCTTGCCATTCTCAGAGCCCAGGCGGCAGTGTTCCCGGTGCAGATGGTGAGGGGTACAAACATAAAGAGCATCTACTTCATCACATTCAGCAGCTTCAACGTACCCGCCAAAGCAACCCTTGCCTCCAAAGCGGCGAGCGTATTCTTCTGCTTTTCCCAAGTCCCTGCTGGCAAAATACAGGTCAACCTCATGCCGGACTACGGCCAGACTTCCGGCAAAGTCTGCGGCATAGGCGCCGCAGCCAATTACGCAAAGGCCAAGCTTTGATTGCTTCATGCCATTGTTCCCAGACCGAATCCCTGGACGGCAAGTTCATCCTTAAATTGCCGCCTTCTCTTCACCGTCGGGGAGGGGTTCATCACCCGGGGCAGTTGCCCTTGTTCAAGAGCGAATGGGAAACCGGGATATTTTCGGCGATTGCCGCCAGGGTCGCCTACGGTTCAGCTCGATCAACCGTCAGCACGTAGCCGGCTTTCTCCCTGGTGGCTGGTGCAGTGGGAGTTATGGCCAGCATGGTGCGTTCCAGTCCCGGATAGGGTTCCACCATGTATTCGCCACGCCAGTCGCCAGCGGCATTCCGCTCCAGGGGGACTTGATACACCCGGTTGGTCTCCCCCTTCTGAATTATCTGTACCATGAATTCCTGCTCGACAATGTTCCTGACCAGCACAAACCCATCTGCCTTCCAGCCTCCATCCATGGGCAATACGCCGGCGTCGGTTATAGCCAGGTCTTTCAGGCACATCCCGATATCATTTAAAGCGTCGTCGGTCACGTACTGGAATCGTACCTGTATGACCTTTCCAGCATAGGGGGACAGATCAACCTCTTCGCTTATCCAGTCCTTGACCCGGCTGGTATAGCCCGGCCCGAAGGCTACTCCAATGGGGTTTGCCGTCGAGGAATGTTCCCCTTCCAGGATTTCCCAGTGGTCACTGCCATCGGTGGAGACTTCCAGGTAAACGTAATCCCAGTCTTTTTCGATGTGGTGCCACCCGTCGAAAGTCAATGTTGCCGAGGTCAGCGCCGTCAGGTCCACTTCCCGGGTCAGAGTAGATGTTATTGAATCCCCTGAGTTGCTCCACCAGCATCCTTCCTCTGGCACGTCCACGGGCAGCAGCGGAGTGAGCCCCTGCCCCTCAAATTCAATCCGCGCCGGGCCATCCTTCAGGCTGCCACCCAGCTCTATATAGTGAGTCCCGTACTGGTTGCCTTCGCGGTCAACTTTACCCGGGCGGCTCAGCCGGCGGCTGGCCTGTACTTCCACTTCAAGATCGCTGTAGCCATGGACGCCACCCTCTTCATCCAGGAAGTTGGCCGCAATCCAGTCCCGAAACACTTCGTGAAAGTCCATGTCATACCCGGCTTGCTCCAGGTAACTGTCTATCCCCGCCACATTGTCGCCGGATTCGGCCATCAAAATTCGCATGCCTGACCGGTCGGGGCCGCTATAGTGCTCATGGAGGTAATGCATGAAAAGGGATGCCCCTCCGTAGTGGGCGCCAATAGACGAACTGTCCAGCGGCCAATGCACCAGGGAAACGAAGGGTCGCCTGAGGAAATGCCTGATTCCATCTCCCCGGTAACCAGCCAGGGTCACCGACAACTCGGCAAATCCCTCGCTCACCCAGGTATCCTCCGAGCGGTCGTGATTCCACATTACGGCGTGATTGAGTTCATGGGCCAGGACGTGGTAATAGATATCCGACCCCACTGCCAGGTACCTTGAGTTTATGTAGATCATCTCGCGCTGGTTGCTATGCGGCCGAATGGCCGATGGATATTCGTCGGTGGAGCTGAAATAGCCGGCCGCTCCCCGAATGTCGCCATGTACTATGGTCAGGTGAGGGTCGTTGTCCACGCCCGGCGTCCATTCCGTACCGAAATATTCTGTAACCCCGGGGTAGATAACTTCTTCGAATTCCACCGCGGCCCGCTCAATATCACCCTGGTCCACCCTCATACCCTCCTCGACATACCAATAGGCGCGAGGGGAAACGTGCCTTAGCTCAAAACTGGACTGGTACTTCTCCTCAGTTTCCAGATCAACCAGGAAAAACTGATCAACCCTCCCTGGCTCATAGCTGACGGATTCCTCGTTCACCACAGCATCTACCTTGGGGTGACCTGGCGGCAGCATCAGTTCGTAGGCCAGTTGGAATAGGTCCCGGTCCGGGGCCGAAGGTTGTTTCGTCATGGCGCCGGAGATGCCTGGTGGTGGTTGGGGCACAGTCTCTTCGGACCCTGCTGATGCCTCAGCTAACTCAGTGAGGGTAGGGACGGGCGTTTGGCCAGCGCCAGCCTCAGGTAACGGCGCAGTTGCGGGGGGCGTGATAGCTAAATCCACTGGAGCAGGGGGATCTGAAACTTCTGTGGAGGGAGTGAAAGAGTCCTGGAACTCGGCCGTTGGCTGTTCCTGCTGGCCCTGTAAGTCAGGCGCCTGGCAAGCTGCTCCCATAGTGGCCAGCAGCAGGGCTGCCATGATTCCAAGAGTACGGAACACAGCGGTGTTCCTGGTGGATAGAATACGCAATTCTGGCAAACTCCGTTGACAGCTCCTTTTTGAAACCCTGCGACCAGGACGGGTCAGGAAGGCAGGACGTCCATAAGTGTTCAGTTTCGACTCACGACAAGAAGGGGCTTCCCCTTGGACCCAGTCCGCCGACCCTGGCTCGTGTGGACCCCGTATGCCTTAACTATACGTCCGGCAGCATAGGTTCAGACTTGCCGGGAATATGTGGCGCCACACCAGGGAAAGGCAATAGAAACCGCCGAAGACCCGCTTTCACGGCCTTCGGCGGCTAATGATCGTAACAGTTGCCGATTTCTACCTGGGCAGGAAACCAAGCTGCTCAAACTGGCCGTGGACTATCGGGTCCGGGTCCAGGCCCAGCCACCGGTCGAGGATGGTGGAGTAGGTGGACCGAAAATCATTGGTGTAAGCCAGGTCGCCCTCGGACAGGTCCGCCTCACGCAGGGAAGGATACTGCCCATAGCGGCCACCTTGAACAGCACCCCCAAGGGCAAAGGCCACACCGCCGGACCCATGGTCGCAGCCGGTGCCGTTATCCCGTACCCGACGTCCGAACTCCGACCATACCAGGATCAGGGTGCTGTCCCACAGTCCCTGCTCCTTCAGGTCATCGGTAAAGTCGCCAATGGCCCCGGAAACGTCCTGCCACAACTTGGCGTGGGTCTGGAGCTCGTTGCTGTGGGTATCAAAACTCCCGTGCTGGGCGTACAGGATCCGGGTACCCAGGCCGGCGCTCATTACCTGGGCGGCGCCCTTCAAGCTGCTGGCGATGGGCGTGTCCCCGTATTCCACGCTGGAAGAGTAGAGCTCCGGGGCTGTTCGCAGAATATCCGCCCCCATCAAAGCCTGGGCGCCATTTTCACGCAAAGCCTGGGCCACGATGTCTCTCCCGCCATCCGGACCATACATTCGTCCCAGGGCATCGAGGGCATGGATACGGACATTCTCGTCGTCTATATCGGGAAGCAGACCGTAGGTTTCCAGGTTTCCCACCGACGCCACGGGCACACCCTTGCAAACGAAAGCCCGTGGGAGACCGCGACCAAAATTGACGCCGGTCAGCACATTCTC
>JAPPJA010000362.1:0-4027 GCA_028874675.1 Chloroflexota bacterium | reverse complement strand
TTGCGTCCAGGTCGCGAATCGCCGCTCCCAGCCATCCCTGGCTCCCAATGCTTTCGGGCTCGGCGGTGTACCAGATATCCCTGGACCGGAAGTGAGAACGGTTTGGCTGCGGATAGCCAATCCCCTCGATGATTGCCGCCTCGCCCCGGTCCCACAGGGACTTGACCTCCCTGAGGTTGGGATTGAACCCTACCTCAGCATCGATGGGCAGCACCTCATCCTGGAGGATACCAATTCCAGGGCGATAGTCATAGTACAGTCCATTGCCGTACGGGACCACGGTGTTCAGCCCATCATTGCCACCCACCAGCTCTATGACCACCAGGGTACGTTCCTTGTTGGTTGATACCATGGTCTCGCTCCTTTACCCGAAATTGCCCGGGCTTTCCACCGGAATCCGGCCCGGCGGTCATTCGTTTTTCCGGTACACCTGGATTCGGTGCCGGTTGGTTTCGGTAACGTACAGGTAGCCCCGACTATCCAGCCTTACCGAAGAAGGGCACCAGAAGTACTTCTCGATATGGGACGATTCCTCGTGGGGATCGTCCACCACGTAGTCTATATCCATTTCCAGGTCGGCGGTAGCGCGGGCGGCTGCCTCTTCCTGGTTGATGCTAAGGAAATTGGAGGCCCACTCCGACAAGGTCGCTTCACCCCGCAGGGTGAATACCCAGTTGCCTTCGGCGTCCAGCACCTGCACCCTCTCGTTGCCCCAGTCAGCTACGTAAATGTAGCCATCTTTGTCAACCGCCACCGAGGCTGGCCTGGTAAATTGGCCATCGCCGCGTCCGGGACCGCCAAAGCAGGCCAGGAAATCTCCGCTTGCCGAGAACTTTTTGATGCAGTCGTTGCCGAAGTCCGCCACGTAAACGTTGTTGTGGCTGTCCACAGCCAACCCCCAGGGGAGGCTTACCCCTTCCGGCTTATCACCACCTATGGTCTCAATGAACTCTCCGTCGGCGGTGAACTTCTGGACCCGGTTATTGTACGTATCGGCCACATACAGGTTATTGGAACTATCGAACGCCAGGCCCGAAGGAGTGTCAAACTGGCCTTCTCCTGATCCCTGCTCACCCCAGTGAAGCAGATAGTTTCCGTCCGGACTGTACCCAGTAATCCGGTGCAGTCGTTCATCGCTGATGTAGAAGCGCCCCTGGCTGTCCACGGCGCCGCAGGAAGGCCAGACAAACTGGCCGCCGTCAAAGCCGTAGCCGCCAAAATTGCCGTAGTACCCGCTTTCCAGGTCGCAGATGGTTACTCGAATCCCTCGAGTGGTTTCCTCCTTGCTGCGGCTTATCACGTACAGGCGGTCGTCCTTGCCCGCCACGGTGTCAACGGGATAGTAGAACCCTTTCCCTTCCATAACGGTCATACCCAGCGCGCGGTCATACACCAGGAAGTTGCCTTGCTGTGTCGTTGTCATCACATCCCTCGGCCATATGCGGGAAATTTCTGCCCTGAACATTGGCAGCCCGCTGGTAAACCGGGAAAGGGCAGCCCGGTCAGGCCCGCTGGAATTCCTGGGTTGCCGCCACCATCTGCAAAACATCCGCAATGTGTTGGGGGTCCGTATTGGCGCTGCCCCGGGCGGAAAAGTCCACCAGCACCCGGCGGGTATCTTCCTCAACGGCCAGCGCGCCCACTTCTTCCAGGCAGGCATCCACCAGCATTTCCGGGGAGGTCGCTTCTTCCATGCTGGCGCTGATGCGGTCAACCATGCCCCGGATTCCCGGCTTGGTAGCGTCGCCAATCTGCTTGCTGGCGAAGTTGATCCGTTCAACCAGGGTGCCGC
This sequence comes from Chloroflexota bacterium, assembly GCA_028874675.1. Lineage (GTDB taxonomy): Bacteria > Chloroflexota > Dehalococcoidia > Lucifugimonadales > UBA3495 > Bin22. The sequence goes on along the minus strand of JAPPJA010000362.1, from coordinate 2,235 downwards.
TGTTGAGCCAGTCAGTCCCCGTGTGCCAGCCCTCAACGCTGGGCGGGTTGTTCAAAATCTGGCCCATGTAAGAAGCCTGGCTGAATCGCTCCAGGATTTCATACCGTGGACGGTCAAACTCTCCCGTCAGGCGGACCACCCCTGCAACCAGCTCCACAGGGCTCTTGACCTTGGCATAGCGGGCTTCTTCGGCCTTGAAGAAGTCCGAATTGAACAGCGCCCGCAACATGGCGCCTATGTTGTAATTGCTGTCGAAGTACACCTGTTCCAGCTGATCGATGGCCTGCGGGTCGGCGGGAGGAACGTAGGGCCACTCGGGCACGGGAGGCTCGTCGGCCACGAAAAAGCTGTACATGTGGCGAGCAACAAACCGGGCCGTGGCCGGCTGACGGCAGATAATATCAATGATGTCCTCGCCGTTGAAGTTGCCCCTTTCGCCGAGGAACTCCTTCTCACCGTAGTCGTGGTCTTCGGGGTGAAATTCGAAGTGCCAGGAAATTCGGCCGTAGGGCCAGTCCGAGTCCCGCTGCGAACGGAGTTCCATGTACTCGCGATTGGCAATGGTCCAGCCGGTGAAGGCTCGGGCGCACTCCTTGATGTCCTGCTCGGAGTAATGGCCCACCCCCATGGAAAACAGCTCCAACAACTCCCTGCCGTAATTCTCGTTGATGGCATCCTTGTGGTTGTCCTGGTTATCCAGCCAGATGATCATGGCAGGATCTCGGGAAAGCTCCAGCAGCAAGGAACGAAAGCTGCCAGCGCCCAGCCGGCGGAACATGCGGGTCTGATCGGAAAGGGCTTTGCCATGGATAACCTTGTTGTATCCCGTCGCGAATATTCCATGCCAGAACAGGGTAAGCTTCTCCTGCAGTGGAGCGGTGGTGGTGGCCATTCGGTAGAGCCAGTTCTCCCCCGGAGCCTGCGGCCCCATCATGCCCGACAGTTCAGGGTGGAAGCGGCGGATCAGGTAGTCGCTCAGCCGTTGTTCGCCGCTGGGGTCCAGCAACTCGTCCACGGTGGCCTCATACCCCTTGGCCGCGTACTCTTCCAGTTCCTCGCGGTTGGCTCCGAAGCCGGCCCGCCGAAGCAAATGGGCAATCAGCTCAACATTGCTTTCCGGCATCTGTCCTCTCCTGAAAGGATAACGCAGTTTGGTTGTCCAGATTCTAGTATTTGTGCGCAGATTACGTCAATTCTCCCGTCGAGTCGGTAGCGTTGCGATTCAGGTTTTCTATAGCGGGCAGGGGCGGGTTCAAAACTATCTCCAGCTGCATTTCGAGCGTTCCGCCTGTGCCAAACCACCTGGAATGGGACTCTTCCGTCGCGTCTTGACCTGAAACTGACGGCAGGATGACAAATAACGAAAAAAATGTGCGCCGATTTCCCCGCAAGAGGCTGGCGCCAGCTTCCACGTCGCCCAGTTCGTATTGACCTATAACGAAAATACTGGTATCTTGTTGGCGGTGTAATTCAAACTCAGGGGACTCAGGCAGCATTTCCTGCTTCTTGACGAACCAATAGATCAAAAAGGCAACGAAAATACAGTTGGAGAAGGTTGACTATGAGCAATGCCAGACAGATTATTGACCGGTTCGGCGGACAGTCCGCCCTGGCCAGCCTCCTGGGCAAGCGCCAGAGCACAGTACAGCACTGGGCACGCACCGGCAGAATTCCGGCGCAGTGGCAGGAAAAGCTGATGGAACTGGCAGTGCAGCAGGGAGTCAGCCTGGAAGCCAGGGACTTCGTCAACGCCGCCGCCACCGATATCAGGCCAGCGGAGGGCAAGCTGGGCATTCTCCTGGTGGGCCTGGGCGCGGTCAGCTCTACCCTCATTGCGGGAGTGGAACATATCCGGCGGGGCACCGGGAGGCCGGTTGGTTCGGTTAGCCAGATGTCCACCATTCGCCTGGGCAAGCGCACCGAAAACCGCACACCCCTGATCCGAGACTTTGTGCCTCTGGCGGAACTGGACGACCTGGTTTTCGGTGCCTGGGACCCCATTCCCGACAACGCCTATGAGGCCGCCGTGAAGTGCGGAGTTCTGGACCGGTACGAACAGATTGAGCCCATCGCCGATTACCTGAAGTCCATCAAGCCCATGGAAGCGGTATTCGACAACGATTATGTCAAGAGGATCAATGGCACCAACGTCAAGACCACCTCTTCCAAGCTGTCGGCGGTGGATGCGCTGAGGGAAGACATTCGCCGCTTCAAGGAGGAGAACAACTGCGACCG
>JAPPJA010000229.1 GCA_028874675.1 Chloroflexota bacterium | reverse complement strand
GCCCCTTGTATCTTTGAGTGGGTGGGGTAGACCGGTTGCCCCTGGGTCATAGAAGGCCGTCCGATAGCGAGGGTCGCCCCACCCTATTGGAGTTAGAGCCCGAACAGTTGCCTGGGTTAACCAAGCCCGCATCGTGCAAGGACGGGCCGGCAATCAACAGGAGGTGATCATGGAGCTTGAAGGAGTCTACGTAGGCATTGACGTGGCCAAGGCCAAGGTTGACGTCGCAGTCCGTCCCACGGGTCAGAGATGGGTTGTCTCCTACGACGAAACCGGAGTGGGAGAACTGGTCTCCCAGTTGGAGGGCCTGGGTCCCACCTTGGTCTTGCTGGAGGCTACCGGCGGCTTGGAATTGCCGTTGGTGGCAGCTTTGGCAATCGCCGAGCTGCCGGTGGTGGTCGCCAACCCGCGTCAAGTCCGGGACTTCGCCAAGGCCACCGGAGCGCTGGCCAAGACCGACGCTTTGGACGCGGCGGTCCTGGCTCACTTCGCCGATGCGGTTCGTCCCAAGGTGCGCCCGCTGCGGGACGCCGAGACGCAGGTCCTCAACTCGTTGGTAGCCCGCAGGCACCAGGTGATGACCATGCTGGTCTCCGAGAAGAACCGCCTGGGAACCGCCGTCAGCGCCGTGCGCCCCCGCATCGAGGCCCACATCGCCTGGCTGGAGCAGGAGCTGACCGACCTGGACCAGGGGCTGAGGCAGACGCTGCGCCGGAGTCCGGTGTGGCGGGAGAAGGACGATCTCCTGAGGTCTGTCCCCGGCGTGGGGGAGCAGCTCTCCCTCACCTTGCTGGCCTGTCTCCCCGAACTGGGCACGCTGGACCGTCGGCAGATCGCCGCCCTGGTGGGCGTGGCCCCCTTCAGCCGGGACAGCGGCACGATGCGTGGCAAACGCACCGTCTGGGGCGGGCGCGCCCGAGTGCGGTCCGTCTTGTATATGGGAGCAATGGTAGCCAGCCAGCACAATCCCGTCATCAGGGACCTCTACCAACGACTGCTGGCCGCTGGCAAGCCGAAGAAGGTCGCCCTCGTCGCCTGTATGCGAAAGCTGCTCACCATCCTCAATGCCATGATCAAGCATCACTCGCCCTGGCGCGACCTGACCGCTAATGTCGGTCATGCCTCTTGACATTCAAGACAGTTGCTATCGGACGGACCCCTATTGGACCTGCTGGACGCCCTGGTGGAGGAACGTGGCCGGGTGCCCGCCGCCCAGGCGCTGGGGGTGAACTACCGCACCCTGGCCCTCTGCTGCGACTCCAGGGAGGTCTCCCGGCGGATGCGGCGGGCACTGGTGGAGTTTCGGGACCGGGGCGGGGCCGGCGGAGGTGAGACGGGGGATGGCGATGGCGGCGGCCCGCCGGACGGCGACCCTGCGGTCCTGCGAGAGCGGGTGGCCGAGCTGGAGGAGGAGAATGCCGAATTGCGGGAGTTGGCAGATAATCGGGCGCGCCAGTTGGAGCTACTTACCCGCAGGCTTGCCGCGCTGGAAGACAGCCGCCAGTCGGGCGATGCTGCCGAAGTTGTCGGCGTTGACGCTGACGCCGATGATGCGCATGGCCATGACCGGACCGACGGCGTGGATCAGGATTGGAGACCGCCCCGGCGCCGGCCCGGGATGCCCGATGCCGGGGTGGTTACCCTGGAGGAGCAGCCCGACGAGGAACACGCCTTCGGTCCGGCGGCGGCGCTGGTTGCAGAATGGCGACGGTTGCGGACCGCAGGTGCGCAGAACGTCAGCCGCGTTGACCGGGCGCAGGCCACCGTGCGCCGGTGGGAACTGGAAGCCGCAATGATTGGCGAGTACCACCTGACCCTGCCGCCGGACACCTACCCCTTGGATGGCGCAAGGCGCGCCGATTACGTCCGCTGGCGGCGGGATGCTTTGGCAGAGGCACGGAGGGAGTTGGGTAAGGCAAAACGGAAACGATTGCTGCGGCGGGTGATCACGTTGGGGTTGTGGCGGAGTTGACATGGGGAGTGGGAGGTGAGGTTGGCGATGCCGTCAGCCACCGGCACTTGGACATCAACGCCGAATTCTACCTGCCGCCGTGGGAGTTAACGTAGATCATGACGAACCATGGTTTGTGGTGGCCGGCATAAGGTTTATCGGTACAAAATTGTTTGCCTGCATCACCTTTACGCTGCCGAGACCGAGGATGCCATCGGTTGCGTAAGGGGATGCTTGGGTTCACAATTGGATCAGCGCTGACAGTTTGATCCGTTCCGGGGACTCGCGTCCGGAGTGCCACAGCGCCACTTGGTCCGGTTCTGACATGAACCAGGCGAACGACCCCCAGGCCAATTCACTGACCGAACGCCGAAACGCAGTGTCATTACGGTCCGCATACGCGGTGACAAATGCAACTTGATTCTCGCTGAACCCTGCCTCAGTAGCGATCATCAGGAGGGCGGTTCGCCTCGCCTCGGTAATTGGGCCGTCGGTCGCCACCACCTCCACGAAAACCAACAATGGGTGTTCCGGGCCCAGGTCCACCAGAATCATGTCCGGCAGGTTCCGTTCGGGGTCAATAGTCAGTCCTAGGGACCGCGCCAATTGGTTGTCCTGCTCAACCACCTTGTTGCGGCTCTCGCTCAGCCACAGGAGTCCGGGAGTTTCCAGGAATCTCGGAGCGAACTCCTCGGCCACTGCCTTTGAGATTATTGAACTGGGCCCGGCGGCCATGCTGCGGGTCAGCCCATTGGGTAGCGTCACGAGGACTTGGGTTTCGTCGGCAATCACGCCCGAGCGCAAGATCGCGGCCCGAGCCAATGCGGAAGCCGAAAGGTTCGCATCACGCCATGCTTCAATTGCTTCCTCCAATTGCTCTTCTGTCAATGCGGGGTCAAACAAAGCAGAGAAACTCTCGGTCAGGGCATAGCGCGGACTCGGAGAAGTGGTTGCAAGCCCCGGTCTCTCCGCGACGGCTCCGATTTGAACCAGACCTCCCCGAAGCGTTTCATCTCTGATTGGCTCACGGGTGTTTACGGCGTACCAGCGTCCCTCAATGTCCCCGGTTGCCGGCCGCATTGACTCGACCAGCCATGTTTCCCGGTGTCGACCCTCGGTCATAGCCGCCTGCGCATCGGTCATCCGCGTAACCTGGTCGGGGCGTATCCACCGGGCATTAGCGTCGACGGCACCGACGTACAGCATCACGAACACCGTCTTCGCCGCTATTTCCCGGGTGACGTAGTTGCGGTTAGCCGTTCCTTCAGGAAATATGAGCTGAAGCCTCCGGTAGACGTCATCAACCGGCAGGACGGGAGGCAACATGGTCATCGGTCGGTTTCTCCGTAAAGATGCGCCACCTCGCGTTCTATGAGGCGTGTATCCGAGCCCTGTCTGACCAGTTCCGCAAGTCCCTCCACATTGTCCGGCGGAGGCAGTGGAAGAGCTTCCAATTCGTAAGCAGAGACGGCTACGCTGCCATTGATGCACCTGAACATCTGGTCCGCCACTCTACTGTTCAACAACGCCGCCAACGCACCCGGAGACACCCTTGGCGGGGCGGTCTTTGGCCGGATCACGTTCAGGTGATTCTCGACCACGACTCCCTCGTGTTTGTCGAGGAAATCGAGGGGAAGCTCTGCCGCCACCAACCGTCGGCTTTGCTCCTTGGCCGTAGTCCTCTGAAGGAGCACGCAGGGATCACGGGTCACCAGCCACTCCTGGCCGAGGCGGGGTTGAAAATACGGCTGATGGTCCCGCCGCTGTGCGCGAAAGTCGAAGACCCCTCCCGCGCGCACCGACTCCGCCCAAATCAGGGGGAACCTTCCTTTTCCCGGAGAATTCTTGATCTCACTCCTATGCCGATTCCATACCAGGGGACCGGTGCTCACTTCGTATCCGTAATCGGAAAGCCGGTGTTTCAGGCGAACGGCCAGGTGTGCCAATGAGGTCTGGTCTCCGGTGCGTGGTATCAGCCAGGGGCTCTGGGGGTTCTCGGGGAGTCCGAATGTCCGCGGCAGAGTGGTTTCAACAGCCCCGTCTGTGGTCACCGATGAGAACCGCACCTCTCCCCGGCCCGGTTGATCGCCGCGTCGATATACGGCGAGGGCTGTTTCCTGCAATACGTCAGCAAATACGCCCTTACGTTCGGCTATAAATTCCAACTTGATTGGAGGAGCTTCCTGCGCGAGCAAACCGCGCAAGGCCTTGAAGTATGCGCCCGCCAGGAAACTGGTGGGAGTGACCAGGGCAATCGTTCCCCCGGAGCGAGTGAATCGAAGCGCCCGGTCGGTGAACAATCCATACAGGTTGGCGTGCCCGTACAGACTGCGCCGGTACCGGCAGCGCTGCTGGGAAGAAAGTTTGACACGCCCATACGGCGGATTGCCAACCACCAGGTCGAACTCATCCCATTGGTGATCAAGGTCAAGGGCATCGCCCACCTGTATGTGCGCTCGGTGTCCCCTGTCGGTCAATATACCGAGGTCATAAAGCGTTGCGTCCAAGAATATATGCGAAAGCCACGCCGCAAACGGGTCTAGCTCAATCCCGTACAGCCTGTTCTCCACATTCTCGATGACCATCGCGGCATCGATGTTCTCCATGCTGCGCGCCATGCGGCGGGCAACCGGCGCCAGAAAGGCCCCGCCGCCACACGCGGGGTCAAGAACTCGGGCTGTCTTCCAGTCAACGCCAGCCTCCGTAGCCATGTCCAGCAGTCGTTCGCAGAGGGCCGGAGGGGTGTAGAAGGCTCCCAGGGCTGCGCGCCGTTTCTTCGGCATGGTTCCCGTATACAGCTCTCCTATCGCGAAGCTCGCCTCCGTTACATCCAGGCCGGCCGCCAGTCTGCCGATTTCTCTTGCCGACTCCAAGGCCTCGGCGGGTACGTCGACAACATTTGTACAGGCTGGCGGCTGGCGCATTGGAAGGCTGGCAACCCCGCTGGAGCGCTTGCCCAGCTCATCCCAGTATGAAACGGCTGCGGTCAGAGCCGTGACCATAGCTGTGGCGAGTGAGTCGTCGAAGACGCGTGACGCCGCCGACCTGCGGGCTTTGGCTATTTCTGCCTTCATGGGATTCATGGCAAACCCCGTGGGTTCGTCACCTTGGCTGGAGGGACATTCACAATGCCGCACCTTATTGCTATTGCTTTTCCAGCTACAAAAGGTCGTAGACCTGGATTCAGACTCCGACCAGTCAAGAAACAGGGCCTCTTTGTCATCCGCTTGGTGTTTGAACAGGTGAACGCATCGAAATTGGGCTACACCCACCGGTCGGATTATTCCGCCAATTGGGTATCAACGTCGGGCGGGTATACCGTTTTGTGAACGTCCGGGAAGAGAGACCATCGGTCCCCGCCACAAGCAATCCTCGGCAGGGCTTTCTCGCCTCACCGATATCACGATCTCCTAATGGTGGGCTGGTCGGTGGATTCTGTGCCCGGTTGTCTTCCGTCAATATAGTATAATTCATCCGAAAAATGCCAGAAGCGTCTACGCCCTGCTCACCGCCATCAACTGACAAACATGAAAATCTTGCAAGTAATCCACGGCTATCCCATGCGGTACAACGCCGGTTCAGAGGTGTACACCCAAGGATTGTGCCAGGCGTTGGCGGAGCGCAACGAAGTTCACGTCTTCACGCGACAGGAAAACGCCTTCCTGGCCGAGTACTTGATGCAACGGGAAACGGACCCGGCGGATGCCAGAATTAAGCTGCACGTGATCAACATGGCCCGGGGGCGGGACGGGTACAGCCACCGAGCGGTGGACCGGGTGTTCAGCGACTTGCTGGACGAACTCCAACCCGACGTGGTTCACGTGGGCCACCTGAACCACCTCTCCACCTCGATCGTGTTCCCGGTGAAGGAGCGGAGGATACCCCTGGTTTTCACGCTCCACGACTACTGGTTGATGTGCCCCAGGGGGCAGTTCATCCAGATGTACGAGGACGAGGGACAGCAACCGTGGCCCGTGTGCGACGGTCAGGAGGACCGCAAGTGCGCGGTGAGCTGCTACCGTCGCTACTTCGGTAACGACGCGGATGAGTACGAACTGGACGCCGTGTACTGGACCGGCTGGGTGGGCCGCCGCATGTCCCACGTGCGAGAGGTTTGCGATGCGGTGGACCTGTTCCTGGCGCCGGCGCGTTACCTGCTGGGGCGGTTCCGTGACGACTTTGGCATACCTGAAGATAAGCTGCTTTACCTGGACTATGGATTTCACCGAGACCGCATGGCGGGCCGGTCTCGACGCAAGGACGAGACCTTCACGTTCGGTTACATTGGGACTCACATTCCGGCCAAGGGGGTGAACCATCTGATTCAAGCCTTTGGCGCACTGGCCGGTCACCCCAGGTTGCGAATATGGGGGAGAGACCGCGGCGCCGAGACCGCGGGCCTGAAACGCATGGCTGCGGAATTGCCGGGCGGTGCGGGCGACCGGGTGCAGTGGATGGAGGAGTACCGCAACCAGGATATCGTCCGGGACGTGTTCGACCAATGTGACGCCATTACGGTACCTTCCATCTGGGCGGAAAACTCTCCCCTGGTCATCCACGAAGCGCAGCAGGCCGGGGTGCCAGTGATTACCGCCGAATATGGCGGAATGGCCGAGTACGTACGCCACGAGGAGAACGGACTGCTTTTCCACCACCGCGACCCGTGGTCGCTGGCACGGCAAATGCAGCGCCTGGTGAACGACCCGAAGTGGGCGTGGCGATTGGGCCGGCGGGGCTACCTGCAAAGCCTTGACGGGAGAGTGCCGGACATGGCGGAACACGCGAAGGAAATTGAGAACATCTACGCCCGGTTGTTGGCAGAGAGCAGAATTTCATGAGTTCAAAGAATTCCAAAGGCGCGAACCCTTCGGTTTCTATCGGGACAACAACGGAGTTCGAGGGACCGTGGCGCATCACCTTCGACACCAACCCGGACGACTGCAACCTGCACTGCATCATGTGCGAGGATCATTCGCCCTACAGCGCTACCCAGGCTGATCGGTTGAAGGTAGGCCTTCCCAAACGGCGCATGGAGATTGGCCTCATCCGGCGGATTCTGGCCGAGTCCAAAGGCTCCCCGCTGCGGGAGATTATCCCCTCCACCATGGGTGAGCCGCTGCTTTACCGCCACTTCGACGAGATACTGGACCTCTGTGCCGAGTACGGGGTGAAGCTCAACCTGACCACCAACGGGACTTTCCCACAGAGGGGAGCGCGGGCATGGGCAGAGCGCATCGTGCCGGTGGCCTCCGACGTCAAGGTGTCTTGGAACGGGGCGACCAGGAAGACCCAGGAGGAGGTGATGCTCAACTCATCCTGGGAAACCGTGCTGGAGAACGTGAGGACTTTCATCGCCGTGCGGGACGAACACGCCCTTCGAGGTGGCAGCCGATGCCGGGTCACCTTCCAACTGACCTTCATGGAGATCAACTACCTGGAACTTCCGGGCATCGTGGAACTGGCCGCTGGAATCGGGGTAGATCGGGTCAAGGGCCATCACCTCTGGGTACATTTTGCCCAGATGGGGCAGCAATCCATGCGCCGGGACCCCGACGCCATTACGCGGTGGAATGCTGCCGTGGATGCAGCCTTTGCAGCGGTGGAAAGGTTCCGTCTGCCCCACGGAGGCAGGGTGCTGCTGGAGAATGTCTTCAAGCTGGACGCGGATGGTGGAGGCGAGATAGCCTCAGACGCAGAGTGCCCCTTTCTTGGGCAGGAAGCATGGGTGGCCTCTAATGGCCGCTTCAATCCCTGTTGCGCCCCGGACGTACCCCGCCGAACCCTGGGCGACTTCGGCAACTTAGAGGAAGTTGGCCTCTATGACATCTGGAACGGCCCCGCGTACCGGCATCTGCGGGCCAATTACATGGAAAATGCCCTGTGCCAAGGTTGCAACATGCGAAGACCGGAGGTCGCTTGATCAACCAATGGCGCGAATATAGCCTGTCTTCGGACGGGTCGTACCATGTGCACCGTGGGCATCCGGCCTATGCTTCGAGATTCCTTGAAGTGCTGAAGTTTCACGCTCCCGGCCTGGCCCCGGCACGAGACGCATCGGGCGCCTACCACATCAAGCCTGACGGCAGGCCGGCATACAATGCGCGATACGTGCGAACCTTCGGGTTCTACGAGGGCTTCGCCGCTGTCCATTCTGACGACGGTTGGTTCCACGTGTTGCCCGACGGTAGTCCCCTGTACCGGGAACGCTACGCCTGGTGCGGCAATTTCCAGGAAGGCCGCTGCCCAGTACGACTTCCCGATGGCGGTTACGTCCACATAACCGATTACGGCTCTCCCGCTTATGGAGAATGCCATCGCTACGCTGGCGACTTCAAGGACGGTTTCGCCGTGGTGCAGCGGAAGGACGGCAAACATTCCCACATTGACCGTAGCGGCAACCTGCTGCACGACCGCTGGTTCGTGGACCTGGACGTGTTTCACAAGAATTTCGCCCGGTCCCGCGACGAAAGGGGTTGGCATCACGTGGACCTGGGTGGACTGCCATTGTACGAGAGGCGGTTCAGCAACGTGGAACCCTTCTATAACGGGCAGGCCCGGGCGGAGGGGTTCGACGGTTCGCTGTCGGTCATAAACGAGTCAGGGGAGAACCTGGTTGAGCTCAGACGACCCCTGCGGTCGCCCCTGGAAGAGCTCTCCGCCGACATGGTGGGAGTGTGGAAGACCCAGACCATCCGGGCGGCGGTGGAATTGGGCGTATTCGATTCACTTTCGGCGTCTGCCGAAGAAATCGAGAAGGGGCTGCCGCTCGCCGAATCGGCGGGGCCCAGGTTGATGCGCGCACTCACGGAGTTGGGGCTGACCTGGCAGGACGGAAAGGGGGTATATCATCCTACCGCTAAGGGTTCCTACCTGCGGCGGACACACCCACTATCGCTGTCCGACGCTGCGTTGCATTGGGGAGGGGACTCCGCCGCCGCTTGGTCGGCTGCCGGTCGTTCCCTGCGAACCGGCCGGTCCGGTTTTGAGGAGCTGCGTCGGGAAAACTTTTTCGACTCCCTGCAAGGACGGCCGGAGGAATTGCAATCCTACCATCGGGCGATGGCCGCCTACGCGAGGCACGACTACGCGTCCATTGCCGGGGCGGTGAACTTTGGCGTTCACCACCATATTCTGGACGCGGCAGGCGGCACGGGCGAACTGATCTTCGCTCTACTGCGTGCCTTTCCTAATCTCACTGCAACCGTCATGGACCGGCCGGAGGTGGTCAACTCTGCCGTCGCTCCGACGGACGTTGCGAAGCGTTGCGGCTTCATCGCGGGGGACCTGTTCCTGGAATGGCCGGTTGCTTCCAACGCCGTGGTCCTGGCACGGGTGCTTCACGACTGGCCGGATGACGCCGCCCTCCGCATACTCCGGCGCGCACGGGAGGCTATGACCGTGGGCGGCGCACTTTACGTGATCGAAATGGCGCTGGAAGAATTTTCGTCCGGCTCCGGAGGTTTGCTGGACCTGAATATGCTGGTGATGACCGGCGGTACGGAACGCAGCCTTGAGCAATTTTGGACTCTGCTGGCCCAGGCAGGGTTTGAGTTGCTGGACGTAAGAACAACATCCGCCATCAGTTCCGTCATCCAGGCCAAGGCGGTGTGATTCATGACCTCGCCAGGGGTAGTGGATTCCATAGCGGAACGCTTGGCGGCGGTCCCCGCAGAGGGCGACGTTGCCCTGATCGTCAGGCACGCGGAACGTGGTGAGATACCTTCCGGCGAGTTTGGAGCCGATGTGCCCCTGACGGCCCGGGGAATGGCCGATGCCCAGCGGCTGGGCGCGGCGCTTCGGTCGGTTCGCGAGCAGGTCTCGGCTGTATCCAGCCCGGTGCTGCGCTGCGTCCAGACCGCAGAGGCGGTTCTTCGCGGCGGTGGTTTGCCGGGAGTGGCGGCGCTGGACCGGATGCTCGGCGACCCGGGTCCCTTTGTCGTGGACCCGGAGGTCAGCGGCAAACTCTTCCTGCAAACCGGCATATTTGAGATTGTTCACCGCCAACTGAGCGACGCGGAGCCCCCACCAGGTATGCGGCCAACGGCGGAAGGGATTGAGCTACTCCTGTGCCTTACCACCGATAACCTGGGAAATCAAGGGCGACTCAACGTGTACGTCACCCACGATGCCGTGCTATCGGTACTGGTAGCCACCCTTTTCCGGTCGCCATTGGAAACGACCGGCTGGCCTCAGTACCTGGAAGGATTACTTCTGTGGCGCACGGCAGGGCTGCTACAATTCTCCTGGCGAGCATTCGAGCAGGCTTCGTATTCAATGCGCGGTTAGCCCTGCAACTCGAGGTTCCCCACCGGGTTGGTTGGCGATGAACACCTGCGAGTTCGCCACGCGGGTTCGTGGTGATTGTCGCAAAAAAGCAAGGGGCGAATCGCGTTATTCGCCCCTTGAAATACTCACCGGATCGGGCTGGATATACCTCGTTCCGGATTTACCCCCGGATACTATCCTCTGGACCTTTCCTTCCAATCATCCGGGCGCTTGGGGTAGCCCCTAGCCTGCCAGTAAGCGTTGTTGTTCGGGTTGTTTTGGTTGCCCTTGTTCTGCGAGTGCAACCTGTTGTTGGGGTTCAACTGGTTCGCCCGGTTGTCCTTACTGTCCTTGCTTTTCCTAGGCATAAGCAAAGCACCTCCATAAATTTGGGCCATGCCGCCCCGACCACACTTCGTGGTCAACTGGCTCCACGTTGGACCAGTACCCAAGTTGGGCTAAGCATCAAATGGCCCTCGTAAAATTATACTCGAGGACTACGATTTCGCAATCTCTACAAGCTGAGGTAGCGCTTCAGGGTTCGGAGACCAATCCTGCCTGAATGTGCTCTGCTGTACCGGGCTCTGGCCGATTGTGCGGCCAATCATCAGTCATTTGATTCAAGACTGAACATTCACGCTGGTGGGAGAACTCCTCCTGTCATTCCCACTTCACTTGGCATGTCATCCAGAAAACTTCGCACCCAATCCGCAGTTAGGGATATGGCCTTCGCCGGAGGGGTGGTGGGGCGGTAGCCCAGGGCACACCTGGCCTTCTCGTTGCTGAACGCCTCCCGCTGCCCCTCCTCGCCCGGCCGGTACCCCACGTACTCTATGGGGGTATCGGCGCTAGCCTCTTCTTGGCACATACCCGCCAGTTCCTCAATGCTACGTTCCTGCCCGTAGCCAACATAGAACTTCTGCCCGACAACGCTGGCGGCGGGGGCCTGAATCGCCAATGTCCAAGCCTTTACCACGTCATCGATGTAGGTCAAATCCCGAGTCTGCTGCCCACCCTCTACTACGATTGGCCTGCCGTGCAGGGCGTTCCACAGCCACTTGAATACGAACACCTCCCGGCGCATATGCGGGCCGATGACCACGCCGGTGGACAAGATCACTGATGGCACGTTGTAGGCCCGGTGCCAGGCCCACATCGCCAATTCTCCTGCGGCCTTGGAAAATCCGTAGGGATTGTGAGGGGTCAACGGATGATCCTCATCCATCGGCAGGTACAGGGACCGTCCCACCTCGTTGCCAGACCCGGCGAAAAGCAGTTTCGATACGCAGTCAGCCCGCCGTACCGCCTCCAGCAGCTCTACGGTGCCTACGATGTTCTGCATGACAGTGTAGCGGGGCGACTCGAAGGCCAGCGGCGTATCGGGCTGGGCGGCAAGGTGGGCCACAACCGAATGGCCAGTCACGTCCGAGGGCTGGATGTCCTGGATACTCTTCCAAACGTATCGGAAATTGGGATGCGTCAACTCCCGCTTCAGCAGTTGAGCGTGGTTGGGAGGCGTCACGTCCAGCCCGGTTACTTCATAGCCCAGCGCCAACAACGACGCGGCCAAGCGGGACCCGCCAAATCCGGCAACCCCGGTGATGAGGACGCGCTGTTCAGAGGTCATTTCCGGCCCCCAGGACTGCTGGCGCTGCACAAGGTAGGGGCGCCGGCGGCGGGCATCGTCCGTGCATTACCGTTTCTCCCGATTCCCACATACTCGAATCCTAGGCGGCGCATCTCGTGGGGATCCAAGGTGTTTCTGCCGTCGAAGACAATACGAGGCGGAACCATGCGACGAGCAACGGCCGTCCAGTCAGCCCCGACGATTTCCTCCCACTCGGTAACGAGGCACAGCGCCTGCGCTCCCACCGTCGCCTCCTCCACCCCGTCAACCATCCTCACCAGGGACGGAAGTTGCTCTTTGGCAGGGCTATCCGCTTCTGGGTCGAAGGCTCTCACCTTAGCGCCCTCCCCTATTAGAGCTCGTATCAGGTCCAGGGCAGGAGCATCTCGAACATCGTCGGTGTCCGGCTTGAAGGCCAGCCCCAGTACGGCAACTTCCACACCCACGAGTCTGCTATTGAACCGTTCCCGTAGGGAACGCAGGGGCAAATGCCTCTGCCGGCTGTTCACCTCCGACGCCGCCCGGAGCAACTCCAATTCGACGCCGCCGGCCGAGGCCAATCGATACAGTGCCTCAACGTCCTTGGGAAGGCAGGAACCGCCATAGCCCACGCCGGCATAGACCCTGGAGCCTGTCCTGGAGTCCATAGCCAAGCCTTGGCTGACATCATCGATGGACGCTCCCAGGGTGTCGCAAAGAGCGGCAATCTCGTTGATGAAGGAAATCCGAGTGGCAAGAAAGGCGTTGCTGGCGTACTTGACCATCTCTGCGCTGGTGATGTCGGTAACCAGAACCGGGGCGTTGATACCGGCGTGCATTCGCTTCACGGTTTCGATGGACCGGACTCCTTCCGGAGAGGCTCCGATGACGATGCGGTCGGGACAGTCCCAGTCGCGTATCGCCTGCCCCTCCCGAAGGAACTCCGGGTTGGAGACGTAGCAAATGCCCGTCCCTGACAGTTCTTTTGACATCAACTCGAAACCGGTACCGGGAGGCACCGTGCTCTTCATGGCGATGACCAGGTCCCGGGGTCTCTTGTCCTTGATCCAGGACACAGTTCCCCGCACCTGATTCAGCTCCGCGACGCATTGTCCCGCCTGAGGCGTGCCGACGGTTACTACGGCTACATTTCCCAAGTCCTCGGCCACTTCGTCTCGGTGCAGGACTCGAAGGGATCCTTCCTGCAAGACCAGGGCCATCCGCTCCGCGAGTCCCGGCTCGTAAAATGAAGGGATACCCCTGCGCAAAGCAGCCACCCGGCCATGGTCAATGTCCACTCCCAGAACGTCGTGGCCCGCCGACGCCAGCCCCGAAGCGACGACTGTTCCAACGCGTCCCAATCCAACTAACGTAATCTTCAATGTTACTTCTTCCTTCGATTTCGGCAAAAGGTCAGCCTGGAAGCGTCGGCTCGGAGTTGTCCTGCTTAGGACACTCACTCCGGGCCAAGCCACGGGCGCTTCGAGTGCTGGTAAAAACTTACCCGCGGCGAATCAGTTCACGTGGCTTGGTGTGCGTACCCTTGCTGGAACCTGCTGGCTTCGCGGCGGTTTCCTAGGGGGCCTACCTGTGCGCTGCCGGAACGCCCCGGCGTCTTTCAACAATGCGAAAATCCTGCCGACGCGTACTCGAAATATGCCGCTCGCAACCCTGTCGAGAGCTACTTTCTCTCGCGTGTCCGGCTCTTCATTTGTGGACTATAGTATAGTCTATGACCGCAGAACCTGGGGGATACGTTGTGCCAGATCGCCCGGTTCAACCTCCCCTGCCGGCGGCTTGTGCACGTATGGGTAGAGGTCTGCCCCGATACTGCAATGTTATCCTAAAATCCGGCGGCTAAAGGCACATCTGCTCTTGGTCACTATCTTGAAACGGCATCTTATCGGCACCTTTTTCCGGCCTACCCACAGTCTACACCTCTCCAATCGTATAATTGAATCTTGAGACAGGCTGTACAAAGATGATGGTTAACAGCGAGAGCCTAACAGCTAAGGGCGCCTGCGGGTTCCGGTTGTGCACCAACGGACATTGCCCCTCAGGGGCCTCCCTAGCGTCCGAGTGGACGCTCTGGTGGGTTTGAGCACTTACCAAACGCAAAAAAGAAAAGGGCTGTGATCTATGGCTATATTCAAGCTAGAGATAGGGACACGGACTTCCGTGGTGGCGGGCTTGCTCGTGGCCGCTGCCCTGATCACCGGAGGCGTGGCGGTTGGTGCCGGCGCCTTCTGGTCAGAAGATTACCGGAGTGGGGAGGTAACGGTATCCGACTCGAACGAGGACGACCCGGTGGTTGCCACCGCTGGAGACGTGTCGATCACCGCGCGGGAATTACAGGAAGCCGTGCTGCATCTTCAACACTCGAAGGAAATGGCAGAAAGAGAGTTGCAGGGATTGGGCGAGGAAACTGGCCAGCCAACCGACTACCTGGAAGACCGACACAACCTGGTTCTCAAGTGGGGTGATGAGAACGCCGCCCTGGCAAGCCTGATACAGGACCGAATCTTGTATCAGAAAGCCACAGAGCTCGGCTACGAAGTAACCGAAGAGGAACTGGAGGAGAGCATAGAGTGGGCGCGCGACGCCTACGAACGCGGCCAGTGGGACGCCTACAATCAAGGATACATTGAGTCGGTAGGGGAAGACCGCTACTGGGACAACATATATCCCGCATTGGCGACCCGCTCAATGGCGATCGAGAAGCTCTATGACGGCGTTTTCGAAAAGGTAGGGACTCGGTACTATGACGAGGAGACGCCCCTCCGGTATCAATTCGAAGAAGGGGTGATCGCCGCCGCCGAAATCACCGTGCCGGAAAGTGAAGAACATTCGGCGACCAAAGACGGGGTTATGGGCTTCCTGGACGCTGTAAGGGAGACCAACCTGGCCCACCTGCGAAAGGACGATGACCTGCCCGCCGCTCCCGAAGACACCTGGGTAATCCACGTCAGAGGGGCAGACAGTGAGACGTGGGAAGTGATACACCACCGAGTCGAGCCGGAGGTGTGCACCGGCGAGGACGAAAACGGGAATAAGAAGCATCGAATATGCGATTCCGACGGGGATGTGTTGGCCGAGATAGGCCAAGGGGACGCATTCGTCATAACCCCGCCCGGAGAGGTGGTACCCATTTTCTCCGAGGACGGACTCAAGTAACCAAACTCAAGCCAAGGTGGAATGTGCGTTTACGGAGCGTCAGGATTCGGGTTGGCAGTCTGGTAGCTGCGCCTCTGCCTTGGATTGCAACATAGGCCGCTCCGATGGACAGGGAAATCCCTTTTGAACGTATTAGAATTGCAACGAGGGATGGTGTGATGGGATATGGTGTGATGGAATGAGGTAATAGCTAGGAAAGGCATGGCCAGGTGGGTGAATGAAGCGGATGGGGGGTATGTCCCGTCAAGTGGTGTGAGGGAGGTCATCTTGGTCGATGATTCTCAACCAGAGTCCGCCAGTAAGTGAGTTGCTGGCAGGGTTTCTGCATCGACGTCCCTGGTGAAGGTGAGGTGACAGCGGCCTTCCGCCCATTCGTCGTGCCGTTCGGCTAGCACCGCGCCCACCAATTCCGTGTCGCCGCTCAGTTGGGAAAGAAATCCACCACGGGGTTGCGCCGTCGGATATCCTTGTTCGATCTCTCCAGGGGTTCTTGGTCCAGACTTTCTGCCAATGAGATACAGGGAAAGCTGTGAGGGACAGGATGTCGGGGAGGATATCCTCCAGAAGGTCGGCGGCCTGGGCAAAGTGTTCCTGGAGTTGCATCGCCTCCGGGTGGGCTTGGTGGTGGACTTCTTCAAAGGAGAACTGCTTGTAGGTGGTGCGCGCCATTGTGGTTACGCCGGACTGAAATGGCGAGCACACTACTGAGGCTAACCTCGTCGGGACACGCATGCCCTGACACGGTCAGGATCATGTCAGAGTTCCCTACCAACCGCTCATAGTGAGTTTGTCGAACCATTTCCTGATAAGGGTACGTCCTTCGACAGCCTCAGGATGAGCGGCAAAGTGCAATTTTGCCAGACCTTGCAATCACCTTGCGGACACGGCCGAAGGCAGGAACGACTACGCTGTTCTTGAGGTAAAATGAACTGGTGAAAATCCGAATTGTCGGATAGTGAGAGCAGAGATGGAATTCCTGTCTTGGGCCCACATAGACCCTTGGCTGTTCAGGACTGCGGCGCTGGTGACCCTGGTTGGTCCCGCTGGATGGCTGTTGAAGCACTGTGCTGCACGCGTGAAGGTACGACAATGGGCAGTGGAAGGACCGTCCGAATGCTCGCCAGGCCACCCCGGCGAGGATAGTTGGGATAATATAATCCTCCCTTGCGGCGCGATTTACATCGCCGTCGTTGCGGTAGGGTTGATTGGCGTGACAGGCGCATGGATCTCACAATGGCTTCCTGACGTAAGCGCATCTGTGGCGGCGACAGTCGCTTCAACGTTTACTGCTGCATCGGTTGGCTTCGTATTGGGATCAATCTCTTCAGAAATCGAGATTTGGAGGAGCACCATATCGCCACGCCTCAAAACGGCATTGGTGATGACTGCAACGATCTCTGCTTTCGGTATGGGAACATTCATTACTCCCGCCGAGTATTTGTACGAAAACGTTAACGATGTCATAGAAGTGATTATTCCGCTGCTGTGCGGCGTGGCCTCCTTCTTGATAGGTCGCCAAACTTCGCTCCGGTGATTCTGGTGGAATACGAGGGCGTTCCTGAACCTCCGGCATGGCGTGCCCACGTCCGTGGCGGCAAGAGTGTCTAGGAGGAGACAGTCAATTGGAGTTCCAGTAACGTAGTAGTGAGTGATGCAGTTTGACGTCGGCAAGACGGAAACCGAATAACACCGACCCCTCTGATGGTTCTGACATGGCCGACACGGTTGCGTACTACCGCAGTTGGTATGGTGGGACGTAAGTCGAGACTAACGGATTGGCGTATTTCATAGCCAAGGTGTCGAGATCGGCGCAATACCAGCCCTGCATGTGGCAGCTGACCCCCAAGTCGTTCCAACTTTTGGAGTCAATTGGGCAAGAAATAAGAGGACGTGAATGGACCCCGGACCAACTATTTTCCGACACATCGCTTTGGTTTTAGCTGCCATCCTGTTGGCAGGCGCGATTCTGGGTTGCGGAAGTGAATCCGATCCAGACCCCACGCCGGATGTCCCGGCGACCATAGACGCGGCAGTCAGGGCGGTGACGCCGACGGAGGCTCCCACGATTGAACCAACTGCGACTGTTGCGGCGACGATTACCGCCAACCAATCCGCGCTCGCATCAGAAGGTTCGACGGGCCCGGTCTTCTGGGAACTGGACAGCGCCTCCACGGGACGGGACTTCGCCGCTTTACTCACCTCCGACGAAACTACGTGCCTGGAAACCCGGCTGGGCGAGGACTATCAGATATTCCTGGATGCTCCTCTTACCGGCGGCGCGGGCGACCTGTTGGCGGGCGATGACGGCGCCTTGGCCCCGCTCGAGAGCTGTCT
>JAPPJA010000076.1 GCA_028874675.1 Chloroflexota bacterium | reverse complement strand
GCCATGGAACGCAGCATGGACCGGTTTTATCATGCCTTGCGGCCCTCCGAGCATGAAGCGACAGCCACCGGTGGAGGAGGTTGCCTGGACGCACTGCCCTTCCGCCAGCGGTTCCTGGGGGCCATGGACGACGACCTGAACACTCCCCAGGCCATTGCGGCCCTCTTCGACCTGGCACGCGACATAAACCGGGAGCGGGATAGCGGGCGTTCCACTGCGGAGGCCCAGCGGACCTTGCGAGAACTGGGCGGCGTACTGGGGCTTACCTTCGAGGAACCCGTTGCCGGCAGCGACGAACTGGCGGCAAAGCCCTTCATAGACTTGCTGGTAAACACCCGCACCGAGCTTCGCCAGGCGCGCCAATTTGCCCTGGCGGACCGCATCCGCGATGAGCTGGCGACCCAGGGAGTGGTGCTGGAGGACTCGGCGCAGGGAACGGTGTGGCGGTACCAAAGGGGAGCCTAGCTCCAGGCAGCGAAGGAAGGAACCGCATCGGGGCAGGCCAAATGACCTGCCCCGATTCAGTTGAGGGATTTTGCGGACAGGGAGACCTAGAAGATTTCCTTCTTGAAGAACCACCGCTCGATGCCATACTTGCGGCTGCCCAGAACTCCGATGAGTCCCGCGATGATAAACCACAGGATGGCGACTTCGCCGCCGTTCTCTCCGTAGCCGCCCGGCGGGTAGATGTGCGGCCATATTCCGTTGTCGGCGTGAACTCGGAAATAGGCCACTACCATGGTTACACACAGCGCGCCTGCTCCCAGTCGGGTAAAAATGCCCAGGCCAATGAGGAAGGCGGCGATGAACTCCACCCATCCGGCGATATCAACCAGGGACCCCAGGGGATGTTCAGCGGGAAAGCCCCACAACAGAAAGGCTTTCTGGGCCCCATGCAGCGCGACCAGAAAGGCGAAAACCAGCCGGAACAGCAGGTAAAGCTCGTCCAGGTACCTGGCCAGGATTCCGCCAAAGACTCCTCCGCTGGAGACTGCTTCCATTCCTTCTGCACTGGCAGCCATCTCATCCCTCCTTATGAGTTGAATATCCGGGCTTGAGGTTTCTTCAAATAAGGCTATTTGTCGTTTTGCCGGGAGTCAATAAATTTTGCGTAAAGAATTATGAATTTCAGATAATGCCATAGAACTTGACATTGTCGTTGGTAAATCTCATTCCCTATGTCCAGCGTGGGAGAGTTGACATGCGCCTGGCGCGCCGCCGCATGATACCCAATGAGAGTCGGTAGAGTCCTGCCTGTGGATACCCTTTCAGCTCCCACAGCCATTCCGGCGAGGCCGGAGTCCGGTGTGCCACCAGCTCAATGGTTCGCAAGCTGGTTGCCCTTTGAAGGGCCCTTTGACATAATGGACACGCGCGACCTGCCACCCTGGTTCCCGTACAGGCAAGCCCCAATTTTTCTCCGCTTTAGTCGGTCCATTTATGATTGCTACTTCCATAGTTGAGTCCCTCTCCCGAATCGTAGGCGAAGACAACCTTCTGGCGACCCCTTACGACCTTGACCGCTATTCGGCCGATGCCCTGACGCCCTTCCGCGCCTATCGCGCCGGCTATGCTTTTGAACAACTGGCAGACCTGGTGGTCCTCCCCGGCTCCGTCGAGGAAGTGTCACAAATCGCTGCCCTGGCGACCCGTGAGAGAATTTCCCTGGTTCCCTATGGCGGCGGTACCGGCGTTATGGGGGGAGTGCTGCCGGTTAACGGCGGCGTAGTTGTGGATGTGAAGCGTCTTAACCAGATTTACGAAATCAGCCCCCAGGATATGACCGCCACCGTGGGCCCCGGTGTGGTCCTCCAGGATCTGGCTGATGCCCTGGCTGAACACAATCTGATGATCGGCCACGATCCTTACAGCGTACCCATCGCCACCGTGGCAGGCGCCATTTCCACCAACGGGGTAGGCTACCGGGCCAGCGCCTTCGGGCCCATGGGCCAGCAGGTGGTTTCGTTGCAGGTTGTGCTGCCCGATGGCCGCATCCTCGATACGCGTTCGGTCCCCAAGTATTCTTCCGCGCCCAACTTCAATCACCTGTTCATTGGCGGGGAGGGCGTATTTGGCATCATCACCAGGGCCACCATCAAGGTGTTCCGCATTCCTGAGGCCCAGGTTTTTGCCACCGCCGCCTTTGACAGTTTTGAGCAGGGCTTTGCCGCCGCCGCGGAATTGAAAGCCCTGGACCTTCATCCAACCCTGCTTGACCTTACGGAAGAGGACGGGCTGGTTCGCATGTTCCTCCTCTTTGAGGGTTACCGTGAGGGAGTGGAGGCTCGGCACCGGCGGGCGATGGAGATTTGCGCCCAGTTCGGCGGCGTGGACACCGGTCCAGACGACACGCTGGACTATTGGGAGGGTCGCCACGATTCGGGCTATCGCTACAAGCGAAATGCGCTGGACCGGCCCCGGGAAGAGCGCTGGAATCGCCAGTGGGGTCGCAGCTTCGACTACCTGCACATGGCCCTGCCGATTTCCAGGGTGCTGGACTACCGCCGGCGGTGCGAGGAGATTCTGTCGGCCCGGGGCATTCGCATAGTGGAATACGCCATCTGGAGCCGCCCCGAGCTGTTCTCAATGATGGTGGTGCCGGAGGACACCTCGGGCGAGGGCGAGTCCTTCCGCGCCAACCTGGCGGAAGCGGTGGAGGACGTGCTGATGCTGGCCCAGGATATGGGCGGAATCATGGAGTACTGTCACGGGGTTGGAATGAAGCTGAACCACCTGCTGGCCCGGGAAATGGGCGTTAGCCACGACGTGATGCGGCAGATCAAGGATGTCCTGGACCCCTCGGGCATCATGAACCCCGGCAAGCTGGGACTGTAGGTATCGGTAATAGACCCGGGCACATCGCTGCCTTCGCTGGAGGTCAACTACATGCCGGAACGTGTTTGGGAACCCTATCTGACCGAACAGGACAGGGCGCACCTGGCATTGTCATCGCCCAAAGAGATCGGTTTTGGCAGGAGACCGGCGCTGCTGCTTGTTGACCTGTACCGGTGGGTGTTCGGGGACGAACCCCAGCCCCTGCTGGAAGCGGTGGAGGACTGGCCGGGCAGCTGTGGCCTGGCCGCCTGGGACGCCATACCCCACATCCAGACCTTGCTGGACGCCTGCCGTCGGGCCGGAATACCCGTTGTACATGTGACCGGGCTGAGCGGTTCGGGCGTCGAGTCCTGGAGTTCCCTCAAGCAGCCGGCGGGCAATTCCGACCGAAAGGCAGATATGGCCGGCGAAGCTGCCCTCGACCGGCAGCGGCGGCGCTTTGACATAATCGACCAGTGCGCCCCGGCAGAAGGCGAGGCTGTCCTGTATAAGACTTCACCCAGCGCCTTTTGGGGGACGCCCCTGACCGGGCACCTCACCCGCCTGGGCATTGATACCCTCATCACCTGCGGCGAAAGCACTAGCGGCTGTGTGAGGGCCAGCGTGGTTGATGGCTGCACCAACCGCTACCGCATGATTGTGGTGGAAGAGTGCGTTTTTGACCGGCACCAGGCCACCCACGCCATAAACCTCTTCGACATGCACCAGAAGTATGCCGACGTCCTGCCCCTGGCCGACGTGCTGGAGTGGCTGGCGGAAGGCAGGTTCGAAAAGGGCCAGGCCTGACCAGGGAGTTCCACGAAGGGCCACGAATGTTCGCCATTGAGCGGAACCCGAACCAAGGCAGCTGCAAGAGCTGCCCTGGTTCGGGTAGCGTTGCGATTCAGGTGGTTTATTGGAGGCAGGGGCGGGTTATAAACCAGCCCTGACTGCTATTCGACCGTTCCCCCGGTGCGATATCACCTGACAATGAAACCCTTCCCCCGGTTCGCGTTCCGCTGGTCTGTACCAGTTCCCGTCTGATCGAGAATAGCCTACCCGGCCTTCTCCAGCGGGGCCACCGCCAATATCACGTGCAAGGCCAAGCAGTAGATTATCACAATGTTCTGATCCTCAAGGTCTATGTCCGCCGGTATTTCGTAGTTCTGGTTCCCAATATTGCCTTTCAGCTTGGCCAGGTGGGTATAACCTCCGGACTGCAGCTCGTCCCGGCTCATGGGGTCCCTTGGCTGGGCCAGCAGAACCCGCAGGTCCGGCCCGTTGGTTACCATAAAGTCCTCGAATCTCAGAACGTGCCCCCCGTCCGGCGTCTGGTAGATGGTGGCGGTGCCGCTGCCCCGGTGGAATGAGTCGGCGTCCCGGAAGCTGCCCGAAGCCAGGGCCACGGGCTGGGCCGCCATCTCAGGCATCGGCTCGACCATTGGCTCCTGGTCCATCTTTGCCATGGTTTCCATGACCATTTCCACTTCGGCCATGGTCATTTCGGCGGGAATTTCAGCGGTGGCGGCATAAGGGAACTCTTCGTCCACCGTGGTGCTCAGGAACAGCGGCGACAGCAGCCACCAGGCAAAGGCCGCAACGGGTACCAGAACAACTATTGCAGCGATAATGATGATGTTTCTCTTTCGCATTCGCGGGCTCCCTGTATTGGACTTCCGAGTGGTTCAGGGCACTCAGTCTTTCTTCATTTCATACACCTCGGGATTGGCGCACCGGTCCAGTGGCCTCCCCTCCAGTCCCGCCACCAGGTTGCGCGCCGCCAGCATGCACATCGCCCCCCGGGAAACCAGCGAAGCGCTGCCCACGTGCGGCGAAATCACCACGTTTGGCAGGGTCAGAAGCGGGTCGTTGGCCGGTATGGGTTCTGGGTCGGTAACGTCCAGGCCGGCGGCATAGATCCACCGCTCCTTCAGGGCCGTGTACAGCGCCGCCGAATCCACCACCGGCCCGCGGGCCACATTGATCAATACGGCCGTGGACTTCATCTGCCGCAACTCCGCCTCCCCAATGTAATGGCGAGTCTCGGAAGTCAGCGGCACGTGCAGGGAAACAAAGTCTGCCTCGGCCAGCAGGGTTGGCAGGTCCACGTATTCCAGGCCGTACTCGGCCTCCAGTTCCGGCCGGCGGGTGCGGGAGTAGTAGATGATCCGCATGTCGAATCCGCGACCCCGACGGGCCATTTCCAGCCCTATCTGACCCAGGCCTACGATGCCCAGGGTCTTTTCGTGGATGTCCATCCCCAGCCACCGCATGGGATGGAAGGCCAGGGTCCACTGGCCGTCACGAACCCATCGGTCGCTCTCCCCGATGCGGCGGGCGGCAGACATCAGCAGGGCAAAACCCACGTCGGCAGTGGCCTTGGCCAGCACGCCGGGGGTGTACCCCACCGGAATGCCTCGAGCGGTGGCACCGGCAACGTCCACGTTGTCCAGCCCCACCGCCAACTGGCTGACGACCTTCAGTCCCGGGGCGGCGTCCAGCAGCTGGGCGTCAACCCGGTCCATAATATTGGTCAGCACACCCTGGGCGCCGGCGACCTTTTCTCGCAATATATCTGGAGACGGCGGCTCTTCATCGGGCCACACCTCCATGTCGGCATGCTGGTCAATCAAGTCCTGGGCTTCCTGCATGATTTCGCGGGTAACGAAAACGCGGGGTTTAGCATTCACTTCGCGCACCTGAAAGTCTTAAGAGTGGCCGGGCCGCCCGGTATAAATTAACTCCCTTAAATAAATCTTAACAAAGGCATATGGGGTTTGTCACAGATTCGGAAAGGCGTATGGGCCCATAAAGGCGGGATTGCCCCCCAGCATTGCCGGTCCTGGTGCTATACTTTCCCCCGATTGCGGCGGCCAACGCCCAAAACCCGAATCTCCTGGAGGAAATATGTCCCTGTTTTTGAACGAGCAAGAAGTGGCGCAATTGCTGCCGATGTCCGAGTGCGTGGATGTGCTGGACGAGGCCTTTGCCCACGCCGGAGCGGGCAAGGTGGACATCAAGCCCCGCTCCCGAATCCGTATGCCTGGCGGTTTCTTTCACTTTATGGCCGCCGCCGATGCCGACCACCAGGTTTTCGGCTACAAGGCCTATCCCTCCTTCGCCGGCGGGGCGAAAATGATAGTTATGCTCTACGACTACAACTCCGGTGAGCTGCTTTCATGCATGGAGGGCGGCCGCCTGGGACAGATACGGACCGGCGCCGCGTCGGGCCTGGCCAGCCGCTACATGGCTCGGGCCGACGCCGACAGCGTGGGGGTTATCGGCTCCGGATTCCAGGCCCGAACCCAGCTGGAAGCGGTGTGCGCCGTGCGGGACATCAAGCGCGCCAAGGTTTACAGCCGCCGCCAGGAACGCCGGGAAGCCTTTGCCCAGCGCATGAGTGACCAGCTGAATATCGAGGTGTCCGCCGTGGACAGCGCCCAGGAATGTGTGACCGACGTGGCAGTAGCTATAACCATTACCTCCGCCCGAGACCCGGTCGTTGAGGGAGAATGGCTGGCCCCCGGCACCCATGTCAACGCGGCCGGCGGCAACCACTGGATGCGTCGCGAGGTGGATGAGGCTACCGTCCTCCGGTCCGCCGTCATCGCAGTGGACGACCTGGACCAGGCCAAGATTGAATGCGGCGACCTGATGTGGCCCGAGGCCCGGGGCGAGTTTCGCTGGGACATGGTCTGCGAGCTGCAGGACGTGGTGGCCGGTAGGGTGGCCGGACGCCCCGACGACCAGGCCGTGACGCTTTTTGAGTCCATGGGGGTGGCGCTGGAAGACATTGCCGCGGCCCAGCTGGTTTACAACAAGGCGCGGGAACAGGGCATTGGGCAGGAACTGCCCTTCTGACGGCCTCTCAGACTGGCGCCGAGTTCAGCAGGAATTGACACCGGTCTGATATTCTATGAAAATTATAAACAGATGCGATATCTAGAATGATCAGGAGGTCGGTTATGACTATGGCTCCCACTTACACGATGGACGCCTTTCTGGATGACGTCCGTGACACCTTTGCCACCACCGACGACCCGATGGCCCAGGCCCAGGCCGTGGCCAACAACCTGAAGACCCTCATCAACACCCCGGGCTGGCTCGAGGAAATGCTGGACCTGCCGGAAGAGGGCGGCTACGGTCCCAAGAGCCTGCACCTGGAAGAGGAAGCCGGCCATCCCAAGCCCGGTTTCTGGCTGATGGCCTCGGTCCAGGAGGACGGCCGGGACAACCTGCCCCACGACCACGGCAATGCCTGGGTGGTCTATGGCGTGTATGACGGTTCCATTGAGCAGACCAAGTGGCGCTGGTTCTATCCCGGCGAGGGTGTTGACCGCCTGCAGCTCAAGGAGACCGGCCAGTTTGTGCAGGGCGCCGGCTCGGTGGCCTTCTTCCTGCCCGGCGAAATTCACAACACCCGCAACGTCACGGGCGGCCGCGCCCTGGTGGTGCGCCTGGAGTCCCAGAAGCTGGACCGGCTGGTCCGCTACCAGTACAACCCGGATGAGAACACCATGAGGGTAATGGACCGGTAACCGGTTCACGGCAACCCGGGTTCCTTCGCCCGAACAGGCGGACATGAAACCGGCCCACCTGCTGTTGAAAACGCAGGTGGGCCGGTCTTTTGTCTCATCCACGAACGGGCACGAATTTCATAACGTTACAATAGAACCTACTCGCTCCTATTCGTGGGTAGATTCTTTTGCGCCAGTGGGTGTACCGGGCGTTCCCCGTTGCGTTTCCACGCCCATTCGGGGCTGTTCTTGTCCCGGTTGGGGAATTTCTGGTCCAGGATGTATTCGATGAGGACTTCGTTTATGGCCTCGTGGCGGGCTTTCTCGTCCACCTCCTGTTCTTCGAACCAGTCGAGGACATATTTGTCCAGGGTGATGGTTGCCTCTTGTTTAACGGGCAGGTAAAAGAGCCCGCGTCTAGCCGTGGACCAGTCAACATCCCTCTCGGGTATATCCGAGAGATCTATTTCATCGTCGGACATTTCTGCTAAAGCCTTTAGTTCGGCCTTTTGTTGCTCAGTAAGTTCTGCCATTACCTTCCTCGTATCTCGTTCGTTCCAGGCGGGTGGCTTTTCGTGAACTGATTATCCTGCCTTCCCGCTCAGGGCTTTCAGGTTCTGTAAAGATGACGGTAACGATCATACCGTCCGTATATCCGATAGCCCGCCAGCGTTGTTCAAATGGATATGGGTTTGCGTCGATCAGTACGTATTGGTCATCAAGGACCAATGTCGCGGTTTGGAAACTTATACCGTGCTTCCCCCGGTTTATTCTGTCCTTTTCCGGGTCCCATGCCAGCGCATTGGTTGTTCCTTCTCTATTTTTCCTCCATTAAACCCCAACCAACGCTAATTTCAAACCGGCTTCTGTCAGTGGAAATTCATGCTCATTCGCGGATAAATTCTCCTTCATGTTCCTTCGTGGATTAACAACCCGGACATTGACTTTTAGAACATAAGTTCGTAAACTAATCCCGGCAACGCAGCCCCAATATTGGGCGTTGCCGGGAAGAAATGAAGGTCGCCTGTGCGCTGATTACCCACCTGAGGGTCAAGGCCGAGGTCAAGCGGGAACCCCATCTTGAGGGAGTCCCGGTCATTATAGTTGACCGAAATCACTCCCGTCCCCTGGTGATTGACAGTTCCCCGGGAGAGGCGGCGGTGGCCCCGGGAGCCACCCTGGAACAGGCCCTGGCGTTGTGCCCCGGGGCAATGGCGCTGGAAGCGGATGACTCCCACTACCGCCGGGTGTTTGGGCGAGTCCTTACCGCCCTAATGGAAGTCAGCGACCGGGTGGAGGCAGCCGACCTGGGCACTGCCTACGTGGGCATAGACGGACTGGAATCAATGTACGGCGGTGAAGCCCGGCTGGTCACCACCCTGCTGAACGCTGTTCCCCGGTGGCTGAATCCCCGCATCGGCGTTGGCGAAGGCAAGTTCCCGGCCCTGGTGGCCGCCCGCGATAGCCGGCCCCTGGGCGCGTCCCGGGCGCCATCGGACCCGGCGGCCTTCCTTGCTCCCCATTCCATTGACCTGCTGCCCATGTCGGCAGGTACCCGGGACGCCCTGCACCGCTTTGGCCTTCACACCCTGGGCCAGATTGCCGCCATGCCTTCCGACCTGCTGGTGGACCGCTTCGGCCACGAGGGATGGCAGGCCTGGACCCTGGCCAATGGCAACGACGACAGCCCCCTGGTCCCCATCAAGCATGAGGAGACGGTGGTAGAACGTACCTCGCTGCCCTTTTCATCCACATCCCTGGAACTGCTGCTGGTGGCGGTGGATACCCTGCTGCGCCGGGCCTACGCTCGTCCGGAGATACGCGGACGGTACGTCGGCAAAGTTCTGCTGGAATGCGCCGTTTTTCGCGCCGCCCCCTGGCAGAAGTCCATTGCCTTCCAGGAAGGAGTAAACCGGTGGGAACGGGCCTCCTTCATCGTCCGAAGCCGCCTGGAGGCTGAGCCTCCCCAGTCGCCCATTGACGACCTGACCCTGACCCTGGCCGACTTTACCGGGGAATCCGGGTCCCAACTGGGGCTGATGCCGGAAATACGGGAAACCCGGCAGCAGCAACTGGTGGAGGTGGAGCGGCGGCTGCAGACGCGCGCTCCCGGGGCCTCGGCCCTGTACCGGGTGGTTAACGTGGCGCCCTGGCATCCGGCGCCGGAAATGCGGGCGGTACAGGCCCCCCTGGACCAGTCGGGGACCGGCGGCATCCGTCCCCTGCTGGCCCCGGTACCGGTGCTGGTGCGGGAACACCCCGACCACCGCCCGGCGGCCGTCCGGCAGGGCAGCCAGTGGCGCCGGGTGGACCGCATCGCCGAGCGGTGGAGCTTCGACCTCTGGTGGCTGCCCAAGCCCCTTACCAGGACCTACTACCGGGTGGACCGCGAGGATGGGAGACAGGTTGTCCTGTTCCGGGACCAGCGGGAAGACCGCTGGTATCAACAGGGGCATTAGAGTACGCCGGACCAGGGTGATAAAAGGCAATGTCCGGCGATTACGTGGAACTCCACGCCAAGAGCTTCTTTTCCTTCGGGTTGGGGGCGTCGCACGTCCATGAATTGCTTGCCCGGGCCCGGGAGTATGGCTACGACACCCTGGCCCTGACCGACACCAACCTCTGCGGGGCCCTGGAGTTTGCCCGCCTGGCTGTCAGCCTGGGCATTCGGCCCATCACCGGCGGCGAACTGACCCTTGCCGACGGCAGCCGCCTGGTCCTGCTCGCCCGGACGCGGGAGGGCTACGCCAACATCTCCCGGCTCTTCACCCTGGCCAACGCCACCGATCGCCGGGAGCCGAGGCTGGACCCCCAGTACTTGTCCCAGCACACCGCCGGGGTTGTCCTGCTCACCGGCGGCCGGGGCGGTCCATTGGACCGCCTGTTGGCAGAAGACCGCCGTCCCGAAGCCCTGGCCCTGCTGCGAGACTACCTGGACTGGTTTGGAATCGGCTCGGTGTTCGTGGAGCTGCAGCAGAACTTCCTGCAGGGTGATGCCGCCCGCAACCGGGAACTGGCCAGCCTGGCATCCCAGGCGGGAGTAGGGATGGTGGCCACCAACGACGTCCATTACCATTCTCCGGAACGGTACCGCCTGCAGCATGCCCTGGTGGCCGCTAAACATAACACCACCATAGATCAGGCGTTGCCCTTCATCCACCCCAACCGGCACCTTTCCCTGAAATCGCCCCAGGGTATGGAGCAGCTCTTCGAGGAATACCCGGAGGCGGTTGCCAATTCCCGGCGCATTGCCGAGGAATGCTGCTTCGATCTCAGCGTTGACCTGGGCTATACCCTGCCCGAACCTGAAGTGCCGCCGGGCTACACCCCGGACAGCTACCTGGAGCAATTGTGCCGGGAGGGGGCGCAGCGCCGCTACGGTTCGGTGACCAGGGAGGTGGAAGCGCGGCTGCAGGAAGAGTTCAAGCTGATTGGCCTGCACGGCCTGGCCGGGTTCCTGCTCCTTTATCGCGAGATTGTCCTGCTGGCCCAGAACATCATGGAGGAGCGGGGGCTGTCGCACCCGGAAACGCCCCTGGAAGAGCGCCCGCCGGGCCGGGGTCGCGGCTCCTCGGTGGCCCTGCTGGTGGGCTACCTCATTGGCATCAGCCATGTGGACCCGCTGAAGTGGGGCCTCACCCTGGAGCGGTTCATTTCCGAGGATACCAGCCTGCTGCCGGATATTGACCTGGATTTCCCCCGCAACCTGCGGGATGAACTCATTACCAGGGTGCACCAGCGTTTCGGCAAGGAATACGCCATCCTCACCGGGGCCATCTCCACCTACACCGTCCGGGGCATCCTGCAGGATGTGGGCAAGGCCCTGGGGCTGCCCCGGGAGGAGCTTGCCCTGCTGTCGAAGCAGCTCTATTCCTACAAGGCCGAGGACCTGGACCAGGAAATGCGGGAATTGCCGGCCTTCCGGGACAAGGCCGACGCGCCCGGCTGGCGTGACCTGGTACGGCTGGCTCCCCAGCTTATGGGCGCGCCCAAGCTGCTGAGCCAGCATGTGGGAGGCATGATTCTCAGCAGTTCTCCCATCCCGGAAATGGTGCCCATACGGGCCGGGGCCATGGAGGGCCGCTACATTATGGACTGGAACAAGGACAGTGTGGCTGATGCCGGCTTCGCCAAGATCGACCTGCTGTCCCTGCCGGTGCTGGACCAGCTGGAAGAGGCCCTGGACCTGATTGAGTCGCGGGACGGCCACCGCCCCGACATCAGCCGCATAGACCCTGAAGACCCCCAGGTGTACGACCTGATTAACCAGGGCAGAGCCAAGGGTATATTCCTGCTGCAGTCGCCAGCCCA
Organism: Chloroflexota bacterium; assembly: GCA_028874675.1. Classification (GTDB taxonomy): domain Bacteria; phylum Chloroflexota; class Dehalococcoidia; order Lucifugimonadales; family UBA3495; genus Bin22. Next base: position 5,727 of record JAPPJA010000076.1, on the reverse strand, counting down.
GCTCAACATGGGCCAGCGGCTCAAGTCACGCTGCCTGCTGGACCTGGCCTACCAGGTAGCCCTCATCCGGCCGGGGGTGGGTGTCCAGGGCAGCGCCGTCTCCCAGTTCGTGGAACGCTATCGGTACGGGTCCTCCTGGGACTTTGACCACCCCCTGGAAAAGCGGGCCCTGGAGCGGGGTTGCGGCATAATTGTCTGGCAGGAGCAGGTGGTGCAACTGGTGATGGACGTGGCTGGCCTCACCGCCGCCCAGGCCGACGAGATGCGGCGGGCCTTCGCCCGTCCCAACAACAAGCACCTCATTGAGGAACACTGGCAGCGGTTCCTGGAAGGAGCGCGGGAGCGGGGCGTACCGGACGAGACCGCCGCCAAGATCTTTGCCAAGCTCAATGGCCAGTACATGTTCCCGGAGTCCCACTCCCACGCCTTCGCCGTAACCGCCTACCAGGCCGCGTGGCTGAAGCGCTACCATCCGGTGGAGTTCTTCGTGTCCCTGATGAACAACCAGCCCATGGGGTTCTATCCCAGGGAAACTCTCAAGCAGGACGCCCGCCGTTTTGGGGTGCCTTTCCTGAATCCCTGCGTCAACCGCAGCCTGGAACGCTGTGGCCCCGAGGACGGATCGGTTCGTATGGGCCTGGAATTCATCAAGGACGTGGGGGCCCGGGGCGCGGAATTGATTGTGGCCGAGCGAGAGCGGGGCGGCCTGTACCTCAGTCCATCCGATTTGGTGCGGCGTACCGGCCTGAAACCCCAGGCCGTCCAGTCGCTGGTGCAGGCCGGGGCCTTCGACAGCCTGGTATCCAACCGGCGCCAGGCCCTGTGGAATTCCGGGCTGGACGTGCGCCCGGGCCGTAACGGGCAGCCGGCCCTGCCCCTGACCACCGCGGACCAGGCCCCCCAATTGCCTGACTTCACCGACTTTGAGCGCATGGCTGGCGAATACCGGGTAATGGGTATCTACCCCGGCGGCCACCTGATGCAGTTTGTCCGGCCCGGGCTGGACCCTCGGGTGCTGCCCACCACGGCCATCGAGTTCCTGGAAGACGGCACGGAGGTGCTGGTGGCCGGCTGGCCCGTGGCCCGTCAGCACCCCCGGGGACGCCACGGCACGGTGTTTGTGACCATCGAAGACGAGGAAGGGGACACCCAGCTGATCGTCTGGCCGCCGGTCTTCGAGCGTTGCAAGCGGCAGCTCAGCAGCCAGGTAATCCTGGCCCGGGGCACGGTGTCCCGGTGGGACGGCACCGCCAACGTCATTGTCTCCGACGTCAAGGCCATAGACCCGCGTGTCTCTATGCCCGACGGCCACGACTGGCATTAGGGGCGTGACTGTCGGCCGCTCCGACCGGGACGGACCCAGGGGCCGTCGTCAAATTGAAGATTGAAGCATCCCGGCGCACCATATCGTTGTTCCCGCGAAGGCGGGAACCCCGCCGGCTGTAGTCAAGATTCCTCCTGTTTCAAGCATGACGAGCCAATTTGACGACACCACCTAATACCCTCTCTACCCTCAGACTGTCACCACCGGGCGCAGGATGCCATCGTCCCGCAGCAGGCCGGGATGCTAAAATACCTCTGCAACAATCGGCAATCTGAAGTCAGGAATCGCCAACATGTGCGGAAGATACAGCCTCATCGCCGATATCCAGGAACTGGCCCGGCAGTTTGAGTTTGACGGAACGGGATTCGTCCACGAACCCAGGTACAATGTCGCTCCCACCCAGTCGGTGCTGACCGTAACCAACCGGGAAGGTCGGCAGGCCGAATTTATGCGCTGGGGACTGATTCCCTCCTGGGCCAAGGACGCCTCCATTGGCAACCGGATGATCAACGCCAGGAGTGAAACGGTGGCTGAAAAGCCCAGCTTCCGCAACGCCCTCCAGCGGCGCCGGTGCCTGGTGCTGGCCGACGGCTTTTACGAATGGCAGAAGGTGGGCAAGGCCAAGCGGCCCATGCGCATCGTGCTGAAGTCTCGCGAACCCTTCGCCTTCGCCGGCCTTTGGGAGTCCTGGCGCAACCCGGAAGGAGAGGCGGTCCGCTCCTGCGCCATCGTTACCACCCAGGCCAACGAAGCGCTGCGACCCATCCACGAGCGGATGCCGGTCATACTCCCACGGGAAATGGAAGACTTCTGGCTGGACGGCGATGTAACTGACCCGGCGGCCCTGACGGATGTGCTCCTCTCCTATCCCGACGAATCGGTGGAGGCTTACGAGGTTTCTTCCCTGGTCAACAAGGCCACCAATAATGGTCCGGACCTGATAGTTCCCGCCCCCCAGGGGTTGTTTGTCTAGCCCGTGGGCAAACGGGCCGATTCCAGGCAGAGTAAGGCAGGGGGAGCGTAACTGAATGGCCAGGTACGGTTGCCTTGTACTGGGAGTTTTGCTGGGGGTGGTGTTCCTGGTCTATTTTTTCCTGTTCCGGCTCAGCGGAGGCGGACTCTAGGGACTGTCGTCAAATTGAGGTCGAAGTCTTCCAAGGTCCCCTTCCGTCGCTCCCGAGAAGGCGGGAACCCCGCTGTCCGAAGTCAAGATTCCTGAATTCACGGAAGTGACGGGGATTTTGACGACACGACCTGGCCGTGGAGGAAAGGCAATAGCCATCATGGCCAGGGTTGGGCAAAGAAGAACCCGGGCCCGACCGACTCTCATTGGAAGCCGAAGAGTGGCCCGAAGCAGGTGTATAAGCAAGGGCGGGTCCCGCAGACCCGCCCTGAAGTTTGCCTAGGATACGACGGCGAAGCCCTGGCCCACCGCCGTCGTGTCGCCGTTCTGGTTGTGGCATTCGACCTGGACGGTGACCTGGGTGCCATTCTCCACCTGGTCCTGCTGGACCACCGAACCGGAAACGGTAATGGTGTCGCCCTTCTTGACCGGCCTCAGGAATTTCAGGTTGACGCTGCCGGTGTGGTTAAACACCTCCGGTCCAAAGAACCGGCGCAGTGCCTCGGAGGCGAAGGTTATGGACATCCTGCCCGATGCCAGCGTATAGGTGGTACCCAGGCGCTGGGCCGCCAGTTCGTAGTTGTTGTGGATGTTCTGCCGGTCCAGGATGCCGCAGGACTCGAACTGGAGGATGCTTTCCTCGGTTATGGACTTGGTCAACGTGGGGATTTGTGCGTTTTCTACGATTGGGGATGCCATTTCTTGCCCACCTCATCAGGTTTTTTCATCTGGTATGTGCGCAGCCGCTCCAGCATGCGCCCGTCCTCGTCCACGGCGGTAGCCTCGATGACCATGTATGGCTTGTCCCGCCGCAGGTACTTGTCGTGGATTCTGCCCTTGACGAAGATCTTCTTCCCAACTATGGGGGGGTTGAAGAACTCAACCTCGTTTCCCGCGTTCACGCCGCCCGTCTGGTCGTTGTAAACCATGTTCAGTGCAGTGGCGTCGTGCTTTACCGCCAGGGTGGGGAAGCAGGCGTCGGGGTCCTGAACCGAAGCCCTGAAGTTGTCCAGCATTTCCTGGGTCAGGACGTACTCGTAAGACCCCAGTTCCTCCCCTATCTCGATGTCGTCGTAATTGAAGAGTTTCAGTTCCTCGTCAGCCATTGAACGAGCTCCTTATTTCATAGTTTGAAAGCAATTATAGCGACTGGGCGGATAGGGTCAATGCCTATAGACAACCGCCCCAAGGCTAAATATAATTAGAAAACTGTTTGGGCGGCAGTGGCTCAGTGGTAGAGCATCTCCTTGCCAAGGAGAGGGTCGTGGGTTCGAATCCCATCTGCCGCTCCAGTTCCCTCCCTTCTTTGTTTACTCCCCCTTTTACGGGGCCTCTACCGGCATGCCCTGGTTCATCCATTCCAGGTAGGAGCCGTCGTAGAGTTTCACGTCGTACCCCAGGTGGCTCAGGGCCAGGTATCCCACCGCAGCCCGTATGCCGCTGCGGCAGTAGGCGATAATCGGTTGGTTCTCACCGACCCCCCTGGCGGCCAGCATTTCCTTCAGGTTCTCTTCTGAAATCAGGTAACTGTCGTTCCCGTCCACCAGGTATTGCCAGACCAGGTTAACGGCGCCAGGAATGTGGCCCGGGCGTTCGTCCACCTCCGGCAGCCCGCCAAATTCGTCCTGGCTCCGCAGGTCCAGCAGCGCAGCAGCGTCCCCGCTGGGTTGGGAGTTGGATGCCTCGGCTGTCTCCTCCAGCGTCGCCCGGACCGCCGGATTGAGTCTGGGCTCAAACTGGTTGGCTGTGGGTCTCACGGGCCGGTACAGTTTTTCGCGACCCTGGGCCGACCAGGACTCGAAGAAGGTGTCCATGATGCGAATGTTTGAGTGTCCCAGGTATTCCAGGGCCCAGGTTGCCATGGCGGCGTTTCGCCCGTCTCCCCCATCGTAGAATGTTACCGGGGTATCGATTCCCACGCCCACCGAACCGAAATATTCCGCCATTTCATAAACCGACAGGAGCCTGTTTTCCCGGCCAAAAAGCCGCACGGCAGGAAGGTTGACGGCTCCCCGCAGGTGTCCCTGCATGTAACGCATGGGACCGCGGGGGTCAATCAGCAGAAAGTCGGGGGACCCTAGTTGGGATTCAACCCAGTCGGCGGAAACGAACTCGACCATTATCCATTGCTCCTGGAGGTGTTGTAATTGACGGCACAAAATTAGCACGAAGAGTCGTCCTCCGACCCTTCGTGCCTTTAACTGTCCCTCGGCGAAAAGGCGGCCGCTAGCCGACCATTTCGAAGTCGGTTTCCACCGATGTGGGATTGGCAACGGACTGGGTCACGGGAGAGCCCTCCACCGCCAGTCGCCAGATTTCCCGCAGGGTGGCCTCGTCCGCGTCGGCGCGAACGAAACACTTGGCGGAAATGCGGCCGTAGCCGGGGTTGCCCTGGTCCTCGACGCCCGCCCACTTGCGGATGTTGTCGAAGTAACCCTCCACGGCCACTTCCAGGTCGTGGATGCGGACGCCCTGCTTGGTGGCGTTGACGACGAACCCCACCGTCATGCAGCTGCCAATGGCTGACAGCAACTGCTCGTGGGCGCTGGCCGCGACGTCGGTGGCGGTCAGGTCGCCAGGTTCGTCCATGTCCACCTGGTGGTTGCGCATGTAGGCCCGCGCCCGCATGCCGCCCTGCCATGCAATTCGGGATTTCCAGGGGCCGGTGACGGCGTTGAACACGTCCGGGTCCTTGAAGGACTCCAGGACCTGGGTCAGTTTCTCCCGGGGAAGGCCATTCAAATCGCGTACTTCTTCCGCCATATCCTTCTCCTTTTAATCTCTCGAATAGACTCCATCCATGACGGGATGGCGGATGCCTAGCCGAATTCGGCCCGAAGCTTTTGGGCCGCCTCGCCGATTACCCGCATCTTGTGGAATGCGCCTTCCGAGGTGTTGATGTTCCGCTCGGCGAAGGTCCCGAAACCGCAGTCAGGGTTGAGGTAGATCTTGTCGGCATCAAAGTACTGCAGCATCTCCCTGACCCGTTCCACCACCTGGTCCGGGGATTCCAGGTCATCGGTGCGGGGGTTGACCACCCCCAGGCCGATTTCCTTCTCGTTGGCGTATTCCTTGAATACCTCCATCTCCCCGGCGCGGGGGGTGGCGCACTCCAGCACCAGCTGGTCGATGTTCATCTGCACCAGGTAGGGGAGCAGCGGGCCGTAATTGCCGGTCAGCAGTACCTCTTCCTTCCGGCTCCAGTTGCCGCGACAGACGTGGACCCACAGCTTGATTCCCTCGATTCCCTCGGCTACATCGTTCATCAGCCGCAGGGCAA
>JAPPJA010000007.1 GCA_028874675.1 Chloroflexota bacterium | reverse complement strand
ACGTCTCAAGAGCATGGCAAGGTTCCCGGCTGGTCTCCATTGCCTGCGGTGGCTAGCCAAGTCAATGTATCGCCTGGAAGCCGAGTTTTGCGATGGGATGAATTGAACCCGGACGTTTCACGAAGCGACAGGCATCGAACAGGGAAAACCCTCCGTTGGGTTGTCAGGAGAAGATTGTCATCGCTAGAAACAAGAAAAACAAGCCAAGTCGGAAGAATTCAAGGTCTGGCAATAACAGGACCTCTCTCCGCGGCCATAAGCAAGTCGGCGGTCGGTTGTTGCCCCCGATTGTGTCTACAAAGCTAAGCGAAAAAGTTCAGTTCATCTCGTGGATGGACGACCGTCTACCAGAAATGCTTTGGGCTGCGTTGATTGTTGCCTCTTTTGACCGTAGCCACGCCCTGTCTCAATTCCGACGAATCCTCAAATTTATTGGGGAGCACGAGCGAAAGGACCAGTTTCATGACGTAACTCTTACAGGGATCGGCAACTTAGATGCGACGAATCGCTGTGAACTTATCGGGTTCCTGACAGAACCACCTGGCGTTTCGAGAGCTCTGTCTACTTTGCTGCTATTTGAAGGTTTGCCTGGAAGGGAGGATTGGGAGAAACATCTTTCAACGCACGAGACCGATGTTGCCCTACTCATGGGATCAGTAGGTGCCGTGCTGTGGCAGCAATCAAGAGAGGCGGCAGACTGTAGGTGGATGAGGGTAATGGCAAAGCTGATTGCGGGCAGACTCAGCATAAATCCCGAGTTAGAAACCCTTGACCTCCTGTTAAATTACCCGGCCACTGCTGACGAAGATAGAGCTCTGTCCGCCGTTCGTCTAACGGAAATGAACCTAAATGGACTACTGGATCCTGATCTTGCTTGGCCGAAGGCTTTCTGGCACGAGGCATGGATGAGCACACCCTGTATTCGGTCGACACCGCAGGTAAACCACCTCCCGTTGGAAGAGGCCGTAACCCGTCAGTCTATTTCAGAACTTCGTGAACGTCTAGAAATCCACTGGCAGCAAACGCATTCAACTACTGAGATTGACTCCAGGCACGATGCCGTTTTCGGCGTGGCATTTTATTGCCTGCGGATTCTAGAGGAGATGATGGGTATTGGTATCGGCAGTAGCGTTCTAGGACGGTTAGGACTGAGGACGATTCTTGAGGCCAGAATTAACCTCCAATATATGTTGGTTGAAGACAAACCCGACCTTTGGAAAGCTTGGAGGGAATATGGTGCAGGGCAAGCCAAGTTGAATGCGCTTAAGTTTGATGAATCCATCGAACCGCCGCAGTATATCGATCTTGAGAGCATTGAATCTATCGCATCAGAGGATATTTGGTCGGAGTACCGTACAGTGAATCTCGCCAGCTGGAGTGGACTTGACTTACGCAAGATTAGCGAGAGATCAGGCCTGAAAGACACCTACGACCAACATTATTCGTGGACGTCTGGATATGCGCATGGAATGTGGGGAGCAGTTCGTGAATCCTGCTTCCAAACTTGTGTCAATCCGCTCCACAGACTTCACGGCCATCCTCAAAGGTCGCCCTTGAAAGACACAGTGGATGATGCCGCAATTCTAGTGGACGAGATTATGCAACAGGTGGACACGGCTTACCCTACATTTACACAACGCCTCTTGATGAAGAGGCCTTTGGCTGTCTAAATTGAGCATGAGGATGCGGTAGATGACGAATTTAGGATTTAGTAGGTCAACGCTGTGTTGAATAGTAGAGAACGATTCATTTGGCAGCAGTTCAGGGTCGAGTACACTTACCTTCACTCCCTTTGCCACCCCTAGAGCCGAGGAGCATTCCGTATTCGAAGAACGCCGAATTGGGGGAGGTTTATATGGCCCCCAACCACATCTCAAAAACGGTTCGGCCTATCGTCAAAATAGGCCCACTTTTTCCGACCGTGCAGTATTGTATTCACAACCTACGGTTATCTGCCGTCACCGTAGTACCACATTGCGGAGTATAGACAAGATCAGTAGGGATGAACGTATTTAACAAGGGATGTATGGATAAGCAGACCGAGAGAACACTGTATTGGCACTCGTTCATCTACGAGGTCAACAGGGCAACAGCCTCGCTGATGTACCTGTTGCAGGGAATGGAGACCGTACGCGCGAGGGAACTTCCGCCGTACGACGGGTTTCCCTCGAACCTAAAGTATTCCTTTCCGAGCGCCCCCAAGCCGCCGGGAGTTGACGTACCGTTGTTGCTCGGGGGGCCGTCGTTCGATCCTCACACTATGTTGGACCCCCAAGGCGAAGCCGAGCAACTTGCTTTTAAGGGCTGGGTGGTACAAGTTTACGACCAAATATGGGAGGCGAATTTTCGGAATCACTTCAAGGATGGGTATGAGGGTGATGATCTCATCCGACCATTAAGCCAACCTTTTGGAGACTTTGGTCACATTAGGAATGACTTGGTACACAATAAAGGCGTTGCCAAAGCCACGGAGACTGGGAAATGCAAAGTCCTAACTTGGTTCGAGCCCGGTGAGCGGATGATCCTTGGAATGCGCCATGTGCTTGATTTCCTTAATCAGGCGGGGTTCATGCACCAAATAGGGGGATTCATTCCTAGTGGAGCCCATGCCGCTTGGTCAAGCATCCATTTGAAGGAAAGCGACCTTAAAAAAGGAACTATTCCCAAACTCATTTCGGTTGGGGCCTCTTTCGACAGAATGCTAGAAGACGGCTCTGTCTATTACGCAATAGCCGTTGTGTTCGAAAACGGTGTGTTTTGCAATATAGCAATCCATGATGGTCCGAGCGAGAAAACAGGACCGGAATGGATAGAGTTCGTCAACAAGACCGACATTGATGCGAAGGGCAACTTGCGTCTGGCGAACGGGCAAATACTGCATCGTGAGAGTCTATATCACGATTGTGTCGACGGTTTCTTGAATCCTGGGCCTGCTCCCTACGGAATGCAGGTTGGCGGCCCTTGGTACAAGTTCAGGCGAGGTTAGAATGAGACTTGACCGGTCGTGGGTTCGCGGACTCAAGCATGGGTTCTAACACCTTTGCCTATAGAATCCTCCCAACGAAGAAATCGCAGTACAGTGCACCTAGGCCCACTTTTTGTGGCTATGAATCGAGGCCGCTAAACGTCAACCCCTGAGACGTGGGACTGTTAGTTCTATGCCCTGGCTGTGCCAGTTTCAGGAGTTCTCAGGCGTTCCTGATACCGCCCCCCCCCAATAGACGCCCCTGCTGCCACAATGGTATATTTTCCCTACCTTGTTACGAAACTGGGCTAACCCGTAACGGATTCGATATACCCGATACTCAGACAGCCATAACCAGGGAGAGTTTTTATGACCTCCAGCGCTCCCGCCGAGATTCCCCGTGCCTATGATCCCGCGTCCGTGGAACAGCGCACCTACCAGGAGTGGCAGGCCGCCGGCTACTTCACGCCGGAGATACGCCCGGGCCGCCAGCCCTTCGTTATCATCATGCCGCCGCCCAACGTTACGGGCGAACTGCACCTGGGCCACGCCCTGACGGCGACCATTGAGGACGCGTTGACGCGCTGGCGCCGGATGTGCGGGGACGACACCCTGTGGCTGCCAGGCAAGGACCATGCAGGCATCGCCACCCAGTGGGTGGTAGAACGTCTGCTGGCGGAGGAGGGCACCAACCGCCACGAACTGGGACGGGAGAAGTTCCAGGAACGGGTGTGGGAGTGGGTGGCCCGCTACGGCAATACCATTGACGAACAGCACAAGCGGCTGGGCACCTCCTGCGACTGGACGCGGCTGAGGTTCACGCTGGACCCGGGTCCGGCCAAGGCGGTCCGCAGCACATTCGTCAACCTGTACCGGAAGGGGCTGATTTACCGCCACGAGCGCATTATCAACTGGTGCCCGCGCTGTGCCACGGCCCTCTCCGACCTGGAGGTTGAGTACCAGGAGCAGGACGGCAAGCTGTATTACATCCGCTATCCCCTGGCCGATGGCGGCGGGCACATTACCGTGGCGACAACGCGGCCCGAGTCCATGCTGGGCGATACGGGCGTGGCGGTGCATCCGGAGGACCCGCGCTATGCAGCCTACGTTGGAAAACAGGCCATGCTGCCCATAATGGACCGACCCATTCCCATCGTGGGCGACGAGGCCATTGAGATGGAGTTCGGGACGGGCGCGCTGAAGGTTACGCCGGGGCACGACGTTACGGACTTTGAAATTGGTGAGCGGCACGGGCTGGAAATCATCAACGTTATTGGCATTGACGGGAATATGACTGCGGTGGCGGGCAAGTACGAGGGCCGGGAGCGGTTCGACACCCGCAGCGCCGTAGCCGAGGAGCTGGACGGGCTGGGGCTGCTGGAGAAGGTGGAAGACTACCGCCACTCGGTGGGCCACTGCCAGCGCTGCGACGCGGTGGTGGAACCGCTCATCAGCCTGCAGTGGTTCCTGAAGGTGGGCAACCACCAGGAGCGGGACAGCATCGCGGGACGGGCCCACGCCGCGGTGGCCAACGGCGACATTTCAATCGTTCCCGACCGGTTCTCGCGGGTCTATCTGAACTGGCTGGAGAACATCAGGGACTGGTGTATCAGCCGGCAGCTATGGTGGGGGCACCGGATTCCGGTGTGGTATTGCCAGGCCTGCGGGGAACTCGTGGTGGACACGGAGGATCCCACGGCGTGCACGGCCTGCGGGTCGGACCGGCTGCTGCAGGACGAAGACGTGCTGGACACCTGGTTCAGTTCGGGCCTGTGGCCCCATTCCACCCTGGGCTGGCCGGACGATACGGAGGACCTGAGCTACTTCTATCCCACCGCCGTCATGGAGACGGGCTACGACATCCTGTTTTTCTGGGTGGCCCGCATGATAATGATGGGCATTGAGAATACGGGGGAGATTCCCTTCCGAACCGTGTACCTCCACGGCCTCATAAGGGATGCCAACGGCGACAAGATGAGCAAGACCCGGGGGAATACCATGGACCCCCTGGACCTGATTGACCGGTACGGCACGGACGCCCTGCGGTTTGCCCTGTCCACCGGCACGGCCCCGGGCAACGACCTGCGCATAACCGAGGGCAAGCTGGAGGCGGCCCGCAACTTTGCCAACAAGGTCTGGAACGCCGCCCGCTTCGTCATAACCTCGCTGGAGGGGCAGGACGACCTGGACGGCTGGCGGGAATTGTCCAGCCTGGAGCACCGGGAAGACCGGTGGATTGTCAGCCTGCTGGACCGGGTCACCGCCGACGTGAACAACTCGCTGGCCACTTTTGAACTGGGTGAGGCCCAGCAAACGCTGTACGACTTCATCTGGAACGAGTTCTGCGACTGGTATATCGAGATGGCCAAGGTTCGGATGCGGTCGGGTGAGGGCCCGTCGCCGCGTCCAGTGCTGGCCCATGTGCTGGAGCGGACGCTGCGCCTGCTGCATCCCTTTATGCCGTTCATAACCGAGGAAATCTGGCAGAACCTGACCTCGAGGCTGCCCGAGGAAGGCGGATTCGCGGCATCCATTATGATAGCCGACTACCCGCAGGTGGAGGCGCCGCGGCACGACCGGCAGGCCGAGGAGGAAATCTCCCTGGTGATGCAGACCATCCGGGCCGTGCGGAACACCCGGGCCCAGTTGCGCATTCCGGCCAACCAGCGGCTTGAGGCGCAGGTTGAGGCCAACGGGCTGCGGGGGGCCATGGAAGAGGAAGCGGAGGTAATCCGCACGCTGTCGCGCATTGAGCCGCTGAGCATCACATCGGGGGCGCCGGAGGGTTCAGAGCAGACCCGTGGGGTGACCCTGGTGGTGAATCCGCTGGTGGTGCGCCTGCCCCTGGAAGGGGTGGTGGATTTGGCCGCCGAGCAGGACAGGCTGCGGGAGGAACTGGACAACTGCCAGCGGGAACTGGAGCGTAAGGAGAAGCTGGTGAACAATCCCAACTTCCGCGCCAAGGCCCGCCCCGACGTGGTGGAAACCGAGGAAGACCGGCTGCGCAACCTGCAGGAACAGCAGCAGCGGCTGGGGGAAATCCTGGCGCAGCTTGGGGGGAGTTAAGTCTCAATCCACGAATGAACACGAAGGAACAGGAAGGGATTCTTCCACGAATAGGCACGAATGTTCACCAATGGAATTCATTCGTGGTTATTCGTGGGCATTCGTGGATTGAAGAAAAACAAAAATGGATACTGCTTTAGGCATTATTGGCTATCCCATTGGACACTCGATGTCGCCGGTGTTTCAGCAGGCGGCGCTGGATGAGTGCGGTGTGGATGCCAATTATGCGGCCTACCAGGTGGCGCCCGATGAGGTGGAGGGTTTTGTCAACGGCCTGCGGCAGCCGGGCATTATGGGCATTAACGTCACCGTCCCCCACAAGCTGGCGGTTATGCCCTTCCTGGACGAGATTGATGACTGGGCCACTGAGGCTGGGGCGGTGAACACCATTGTCAATCGTGATGGGCGGCTGATGGGGCACAATACGGACGGGTACGGCTTTTTGCGGGCATTGCGGGAAGGGGCAGGGTTTGATCCCCAGCGCCGCCGTACCCTGATTTTGGGGGCAGGGGGAGCCGCGAGAGGCGTGGTCCTGGCCCTGGCCCGCGAAGGCGTCGGTGAACTGACCATCGCCAACCGGACCCCGGAACGGGCGGAAAACCTGGCGCTGCTCGGCCAGAACCGGGGGGTAACCGCGCGGGCGATTCCGTTGGAAGGGGCCGACCTGAGCGGGGCTGCCGCCAGCGCGGAACTCATCGTCAACTGCACCTCCATTGGCATGACCCACGGGCCCGGCGAGGATGAAACACCGCTGCCCGGCGACGCCATTCCGGCAACGGCCCTGGTCAATGACCTGGTGTATAATCCCCTTCAAACCCGCCTGCTTCGGGAAGCGGCCCAGGCCGGGGCCAAAACCCTGGGAGGCATCCAGATGCTGGTGTACCAGGGCGCGGCTTCCTTCGAAATGTGGCTGGAACGGCCCGCCCCGGTGTCCGTAATGCTGGAAGCGGCCACCCGGGCCATGCGGTCCCAACACTGAACGCTCAGTGAATTTCCAAGACCTTCCGCATTGAATGCTTTCCTGCGGGCACAGCATTTGCGATAGCGGTCTGTGCTTGTAGTGAAAACATTTACCGTGATTTGTTGTAACAGACTTTATCCGAAACATAGAAATTGCGAACCGCCTTTCCGGGCCAGGCAATATCGCACAGGACGACCAAAAATGGGAACGGTAACCGCGACAATGGAAGTAGGAGACCCCCAAGGGCGAAATTTCCAGGAAGTAAATCTGGAAGTGGACACCGGCTCCACTTTCACGGCTCTGCCCCGGGAACTGTTGCAGGCCCTGGGAGTACCGGTTAGCCGTACCGAGCAGTCACGGCTTGCCGACGGCAGTAGGCAACCTGTAGAACTGGGCGACACCGCGGTCAGGCTGGCAGGCAAAGAGTTCATGACCACAGTCATTTTCGCTGAAGAAGGAGAACCCAGCCTCCTGGGCGTGGTCACCCTGGAACAAGCCCTGTTGGCTGTGGATCCAGTGAACAATGAGCTCATACCAGTGGAGGCCAAGCGATACTGGACCGGTTTAGCCCTTGAACAGGTGCGGCTGACAGGGATAGCTTGATTCAAGCCTGCCGGAAAGGGAAACGGTTGTGCTGGAAGCAGCCACACGGGCGATGAAGTCGCGCAGCTGAGCAACAAGCATCTCACTTCAACTCTTCCTTCCTTATCCACGAATAGTCACGAATAAGCGCTAATGGAATATTTGCCATTAAAGACCCATTAGTGAATATTCGTGGGAATTCGTGGATAAATCAACATTAGAGGTAATTGAAAATGATCCGGTGGTTTACGGCGGGTGAGTCCCATGGCCAGGGGTTGGTGATAATTATGGAGGGCGTGCCGGCTGCCCTGTCCATCAGCGAGGAATATATCGGGACCCAGTTGGCCCGGCGACAGCGTGGGTACGGGAGAGGGGGACGCCAGCTCATTGAGCAGGACTGGGCCCACATAATGACGGGTGTCCGCCACGGCCTCACGCTGGGCAGTCCCATCGGAATGACCATCGAGAACAAGGACTGGGCCAACTGGACCGAGGCCATGGCGGTGGAATACGTGGAGAATCCGTCGCAGGAAGGGCGCAACCGCCGGGTTACGAGAATACGGCCGGGCCACGCCGACCTCCCCGGAACGATGAAGTACGGGTTCTCCGACGTGCGCAACGTCCTGGAGCGGGCCAGCGCCCGGGAGACGGCGGCGCGGGTGGCCGCCGGGGCTATCGCCATGCGTTTGCTGGAGGAGTTCGGCATCAAGCTGCACAGCCACGTCATTTCCATCGGCGGGGTGTGGGCGGATACGCCGGACTCCCACGATGCCATTGACTGGGACGCGGTGGAGGAGTCTCCCGTGCGTTGCGCCGACCCGGAAGCCACCCAGAAGATGATCGCCGAGGTTGACGCCGCCCGGGATGCGGGAGACACGGTGGGCGGCACCGTAGAAGTTATCGCCGAGCACGTGCCAATTGGACTGGGGTCGCACATCCAGTGGGACAAGAAGATTGACGGCCGGATTGCCCAGGCCCTGATGTCCATCAATGCTGTCAAGGACGTCTCCATCGGGCCTGGCTGGGAAGTGGTAAACAAGCGGGGATCGGAAGTTCACGACGTCATCGAGCCGGTAACCGACCCCGACAACCCGTGGCAGCGCAAGACCAACCGGGCCGGCGGCACCGAGGGCGGAATGACCGACGGCATGCCCCTGGTAGCGCGGTTTGGAATCAAGCCCATTGCCACCCTGCACCAGCCCCTGCCCTCGGTGGACCTGGACACGGGGGAACCGGTGCAGGCCCACTTTGAGCGGTCCGACGTCTGCCAGGCGCCTCCAGCCGGGGTAATCGGCGAGGCCATGGTAGCCCTGGTGCTGGCCGACGCCTTCATGGAAAAATTCGGCGGCGACTCTATCCCCGAAACCCGCCACAATTATGAGGGGTACATGAGGACGGTGGGGCCAAGGAAGGTTTACCGGTAGGGGGTAGTTAGGGAAACGAGTCCGGAGAAAACAGTATGGCGATCTATAAGATGGTAGGGGATAAGGAGCGGCTGGAAGCGGTAGCTGCCACTTCCTTCGGGCAGGAGGGGGTGCTGGAACGATCAGATTTACAGCGCATGTTGCGCGACCAGCCTGAGATACTTGAAGAGGGTCTGTTCATAATCACCGAGGAATTCTCAAACTGGGAAGGTTCGGGCAGGAGCATAGACTTGCTGGCCCTGGACGCTACCGGACGATTGGTAGTGATAGAACTTAAGCGAGGCGATACCGGGAGCCACATGGAACTGCAAGCTATTCGGTACGCTGCGATGGTTTCAGCAATGACACTGCAGCAAGCCATTGAGACGCACAGAGCGTATCTGGCCGGGATAGGCTCGGAAGAAGATTCGGAAGAGAGAATCAGGGAACACCTGGAAAATAGCGATGGAGCACGGTTTGCCTCCGAAAGACCACGCATCATCCTTGCGTCAGAAGGATTCTCCTCGGAATTGACTACTTGTGCATTATGGTTGAATGAGTCCGGCCTTGACGTTACCTGTATAAGAATGCAGCCCCATCGTAGCGGTCCCGAACTGCTGATAGAAACCAGCCAGACTATTCCCCTACCCGAGGCACAGAGTTATCTAGTCAGGATCAGGGAGCGTGAAGAAGAGCAGGACAGAGAACGCAAGTCGGTATTCGGTAGTTTTGTGGAGGGTGGTTCGCTCTTTAGGGAACGAATCGAATCGGCCGAAGGGAATGCTCGACCACTTCTTGAAAAGTTGTTTGACTGGGCCACTGGCCTTGAAAAAGAGAAGATTGCGGTTCTCAGCACCTACGTTCATAACGACAGATGTAACCTATTGATCGGGCTTCCCATCGGCAACAATCCAAATCTGGTTAGGGTCGTAAAGCATAGGTCTGCAATCAGGGTGCAACGAGGCTATCTGGAACAATTCTCGCCCAAATCTGCCCAAGTGCTGCAGGATCTGATAGGCCAGCCTATCGTAGAACGAGGAGGCTCGTTTAACATCAGACTGGAGAATGTCAGGGAAGAATGGTTGCAAGCATTTGCCGAAGCCTACCGCGAAGCCAATGGCCTGTTAACCTGCCAAGAGGACACGCAGGCCTGATAGGGGCCTGTGTTAGAATAGCAGCAAAAGCAAATAGGGAATTCCCATGACCCTGCCCTTGAACACCGCCCCCGGCCCCTCTCCCGACGAAGAGTCGGAGCGCCACGCCCTGATAAGCCGTGACTTTCTGGTCAAGGCCCGAGAGGAACTGGATAAGGGAGATCTGCTTCAAGCTTCTGAGAAAGCCTGGGGCGCCGCCGCCCATGCCATCAAGGCAGTGGCCGAAAAGCGTCGCTGGTTCAGCGAGGCAGACTGGAAGCTGAGACAGGCGGCTCTAATAGTAGAGGACGAGCTTGATGACCGGTTCATCATGGGATCATACTCGGTAGCCCGGGAGGCCCGTTACAACTTCTACCTTCACCACTACACGATACGCGAAGTTGAACGCGCTATTGAGGCTGCGGAGGACCTGATTGCCCGATTGACGCCAACTCTGGCTTCTGATTACGTACCTCCCCATGTTAACGAGTCAGTGGAATCAAGAATTCGCTCCCTGGAACAGCCCACCAGTGACCCTGACCGGGGCAGGCTATCCAATGGCCGCCCTCCCATGGACTACCGCCCTCCTGCGGTGCCGGCACAGGAATAGAAGGACCACCCACCCATGAAAATCAAAGAAATCCTCCAACAAAAACGTACCGTTTCCTGCGAGTTCTTTCCGCCACGGGAAGAGGACGGCATACCGGCGGTTTTTCGCGCCATTGACCGGGTTGGGTCTTTCAACCCGGACTTTATTTCCGTTACCTACGGCGCCGGTGGGTCCACCCGCGCCTTTACCGAGCGCATTACCATGCAGGTGAAGCAGGAGACGGACCTGGAGGTTATGGCCCACCTGACCTGCGTGGCCCAGACCCGCGAGGAAGTGCACGGCGTCCTGGAACGGCTGAACGAGGCCGGCGTGGAGAATGTCATTGCCCTGCGCGGGGACCCGCCCCAGGGCCAGGAGAACTTTGTGCCGGTGGACGGCGGGTTCGGGCATGCCACCGAGCTTATCGACCACATACGGGCCAACTTCGATTTTGGCCTGGCCGCCGCCTGCTATCCCGAGGGGCATACCGAGTCGCCGGACCTGGACTCGGACATCCACTACGCCAGGGAGAAGGTGGACCGGGGGGCCGACTTCCTGATCACCCAGCTCTTCTACGACAACAGCTACTTCTTTGACTTTATGGACCGGGCGCACCAGGCAGGAATAGACGTACCCATCATCCCAGGGGTGCTGCCGATCCTCAACACGGCCCAGATACGGCGGTTCACGTCTCTCTGTGGGGCGACCATCCCATCGGACCTGGACAGGAAGCTGGAAGACTACTCGGAAGACGACAATGCGGTGCGGGACCTGGGCGTGGAGTATGCCTCGAGACAGGTGGAAGAACTCTGGGAAAACGGTGTCCCGGGTATTCACTTCTACGTTCTGAATCGCAGCTATTCGGTGTCGCGGATCCTGTCCAACCTGAATTTGCCCGGCCACGTCGCGGCGGACCAGAACTGAGTTCCCCCTCTTTGCCCTCCCCTTCAAGAAAGGGGCAAAGATAAGGGCAATCGCATGACAAGCAACCTGACCACCGGCGTAGATATCATCGAGATTCCCCGCATCGCCAGGGTGCTGGAGCAGTACGGTCAGCGCTTTCTTCGCCGTATCTACACGCCGGGGGAGATTGAGTACTGCCGGGAACGGCCCCCGAACCTGGCGGGACGCTTTGCTGCCAAGGAGGCCACCATGAAGGCCCTGGGTACTGGTGTCCGGGGCGTGGCCTGGAAGGACATCGAGGTTATTCGGGCTCCCAGCGGGGCCCCCTCAATCCGGCTGCATGGTCGGGCCAGGGCCAGGGCCGAAAGGCTGGGCGTCCAGGAAATTTCCCTGAGCATGTCCCATTCCCGCGAGTACGCCGTGGCCTTTGTGGTGACCCAGTGCGCCCCCTCCCCGAGTTCCGACTCCACCAAGCTTCCTGACAGCGGGCAAGCTTCTCCTCTCTCCGGTGGGGAAGCCGCTCAGCGGTGACCACCTTGCCCGCCAACCTCAAGGTTGTAACCGCAGCCCAGATGACTGCCCTGGAACAGGAGTCGGAGCGGCAAGGCGTCAGCACCGACACCCTGATGGAAAACGCCGGCCTGGCGGTGGCCGAGTATGCCCGCCGTCGGCTGGGAAGGGTGGCCGGCACGCGGGCGGTCATTCTGGTGGGGCCGGGCAACAACGGGGCCGACGGACTGGTGGCAGCCTGTCACCTGAGAATATGGGGGGCCGAGGTAACCGCCTGCCTGCTGACCCGGCGTCCGGACGTGGACCTTAAACTCGTGGCGGCCAGGGAGTACGGGGTAGCAATCCTGGATCTCTTCCAGGACGGGGATATGGGACGGTATGAGAGCATACTTTCCCGCTGCGAGCTGGTTATTGACGCAATCCTGGGTACCGGGCGTTCGCGGCCCCTGGAGGGACTGGTTAGGGAGGCGCTGGTTTGCGTATCGTCACTTAAGGAGGGCAATCGGGTGCCCCTGATGCTGGCGCTGGACCTGCCTACCGGACTGGATGCGGATACGGGCGCGGTTGATGATGCTACGCCGGTTATGGATGCCACCATTGCCCTGGGATTTCCCAAGGCAGGACTTCTGGCGTTTCCGGGCGCGGAACGGGTGGGGGAACTGGAAACGCTGGGTATCGGGCTGCCTGATGGTGTGGGCCAGGACGAAATAACCCTGGAACTGCTCACACCGGAGTGGGTGGGCAGTCGGCTGCCGCCTCGGCCCCTGGATTCCCATAAGGGCACATACGGTCACCTGCTGGTGGTGGCGGGTTCGCGAAACTACGTGGGTGCGGCCTGCCTGGCAGCGCGGGCGGCGCACCGGTCGGGAGCCGGGCTGGTAACCCTGGCTACGCCCCGGAGCGTCTATCCCCTGGCGGCGTCTCATTTGACGGAGACCATCCACCTGCCACTGCCGGAGGACGGGGACGGGCGTGTCCACCCGGACGCAGCCAACGCTATATCAGAAATTATGCCCCGTTTCGATGCCATGGCCGTGGGCAGCGGGCTTGGTCAGTCGGAGAATGTCTGCAGGTTCGTGGAGAGTCTGCTGCTGACGGGGAGAAAGCCGGACCCGCCCGTGCTGGTGGATGCCGATGGGTTGAACAGCCTGTCCCAATGTCAAGACTGGTGGCAGCGAAGTCCAGGTCCGATGGCGCTTACTCCCCATCCAGGGGAGATGGCCACCCTGACGGGCCTGACCACAGCGGAGGTGCAGCGGGACCGGGTGAATACGGCGCGGGAATGGGCGGCCCGGTGGCAAACGGTAGTGGTCCTCAAAGGAGCATTTACGGCTGTGGCGGAGCCCGCACTGTCACCAGCCAGGGGCGATAAGGGGGAGGGAAGGGTGCGGCTGGCTCCATTCGCCAACCCCGGGCTGGCCTCGGGTGGCACGGGGGACGTACTAACCGGGGTTATCGGCAGCCTGCTGGCCCAGGGTATGGACCCCTTCGACGCTGCCAGCTGCGGCGTTTACCTGCACGGACTGGCGGCGGAGTTGATAACGAGGGAACGGGGCTTCACCGGCCTGCTGGCCTCCGAGGTGGCGGAAGCGCTGCCCCGTGCAGTCAGGCAACTGTCACCTGAATAGGGCGCTTCACCGGTACCGGATTGCTGGTAGCCCGCAGCCCGCAGTGTCACCCATCAGTTGCCAATATTGCCTTCGCTGGGGCGGTGGCTTCCAAGCTTTGCGAAATTATTTTGGGTCGGCTTAGTTCTCCAGAGATGGCCTGGAAGCGTCGCGGAGGAAGTGCTTCACCCGGGAAGGCAGCCACGCTTAACGTCAGCCCGCAAAATGCCTGAAACTCGTCCCCGCTACGGCTGTTGAAGGGAAACGTTATGTTATACTCTAAAAACATCCTCAGATACGGAATACTGTCTAATTGAAGGTGGCCGGCCAGCAGGCACAGCTGCGCAAGACTGCGTGATGTGAGGGGGTGTCATGTCCCTGGAACAATTCCTCGAAAACCTTTCCGATCCAGCCATCCCCCTGGGCAATTCCGACTTTATCGAGCTTTCCGACCTGTCACCCTCCGAGCTGGGTATCTTCGCCCGGGCGTGGTTTTCCCTGTCCCTGGAGCGCAAAAGGGAAATACTGGTAACCCTGGTTGAACTGGCCGAGGACAGTCCGGAATTGGATTTCTGCACCATTTACAAGATGTGCCTCAAGGACGAGGACGAGTGGATGCAGGAAAAGGCCATTGACGGTCTCTGGGAGTACGAGGACCGCTCGGTGCTGCCCGGGCTGATGCAGGTCCTGACGTCCCGCAGGGGTCCGGCGGTGAGGTCGGCGGCAGCTTCGGCGCTGGGCAAATTTTCTGTCCTGGCGCAGGAGGGGCAGCTGCTGTCCCGGGACGCCAGCAGCATTCACACCACGCTTATGGAAGTGCTGCAGGACTCGGAGGAAAACCTGGACGTCCGCCGCCGCAGCCTGGAGGCGGTGGCGCCCTTCAACACTCCGGACATCCGGGATTATGTGTGCTGGGCGTACCAGAGCGACGACCAGGACCTGAAGGCCAGCGCCATATTCGCCATGGGCCGGACGGGAGAAGTGAGCTGGCTGCCTACACTCATCCGGGAGCTGGACAACCGGGAGCCCGCCCTGCGGTACGAGACGGCCAACGCCTGCGGCGACCTGGGTGAAGAGGACGTGGTGCCTTACTTGCTGGACCTGCTGGAGGACGAGGACTACCAGGTGCAGATAGCCACCCTAAATGCCCTGGGCAAGATCGGTGGCTCCCTTGCCAAGCGGGCGCTGGTGCGGTGTATCGAGGAGGGCGACGCCTCCCTGGAAGAGGCGGCCCGTTCCGCATTGGATAACGTGGAATTCCTGGAAGACCCTATGGCTTTTTCCGCGGAGACCTAGCGGCAGCTGCTTCCGCAGGGTCCTTGGCGGCATTCGGCTTCTCGCGGCAGGGGTTCCATGACCACTGGAATTGGAGCGGTCACGTCCCGTGCGGAAGTGTCCATTCCAGGTGCCATCGCGCAGGGAGAAAGGTCGATATGTAGCCAGGACGGGTTTCAAACCCGCCCCTACCTGTAGCACCACCGGAACCGGCAACCTGACGTTCTGCTGAAACAGTTCAGAGCTGAGGGGAATGCCCTCTCCCCCTGCCCCTCTCCCATAGGGAGAGGGGTGATCATCTGTGACGGTGGATTCGTCCCAGTCAATTGCCTTTGTAATTGGTAACTCATCCGGCCCCGCCTCTCGTGGGGGAAATATTTCTCCCCTCTCCCTCAGGGAGAGGGGCCGGGGGGTGAGGGTGACACCCCAACTCTGAACAGTTACGTTCTGCCTCCGCTTCTTCCCTTACCTATGCCCATGCCGTATGATTGGTGCGCTTTCCTTGATAGGGAGGAAGGCCGCATTCCCAGCGGTTTTAAGCTGTCTTTTCGTACTTCAACATGCATCTCGTGCAGACTAAAAGGGGGCGCAATCATGAAGCAAAGCACCGACCGGATTCTGACCACCCACACTGGAAGCCTGCCGCGTCCACCGGGGATGCTGGGTCTGCTGGTGGAGGAACAGCAGGCGCGCCTGTCGGAACGCACGCAACTGGACGATTCGATCCGCGCTGCGGTCAGAGACGTGTACAACCAGCAGGTGGAGACGGGACTGGACGTGGTGAACGACGGCGAACAGGGACGGGTGGACTACACTGTCTATGTGAAAGACAGGCTAACCGGATACGAGGGAGAGAACGTTCCCCTGGGAGGCATGACCAGCGACGAGGAGTTTCCGGAACTGGCGGAACTGCTGAAACCCTTCGCGTCGCCTTTCCAGGTGCGGCCCAAGTGCGTAGGACCCATAGACTGGATGGACTGGCCCGCGGTGGAGACGGACATCGAGAACCTGCGCGCAGCTTCCTCGGGAGCAGGGGCAGAGGAGGTATTCATGACCTCTCCGTCGCCCGGGCAGATTTCCCGCTTCCTGCACAACGACTATTATCCCTCGGACGAGGCCTACATCTACGCCCTGGCCGATGCGATGAAGCGGCAGTACAACGCCATTCACGAAGCTGGCTTCCTGCTGCAACTGGACTGTCCGGACCTGGCGCTGGGGCGTCACCAGCTTTTCTCTCACCTGACCCTGGAGGAGTTTAGGGCGGTAGCCGAGATGCACGTGGAGGCGTTGAACTACTCGGTGGCGGATATACCAGCCGACCGGATGCGGATGCACATCTGCTGGGGCAGTACCCTGGGCCCCCACCACACCGACGTGCCCATCATTGACGTCATTGACATTGTCCTGAAGGCCAAACCCTGCGCCGTGGCCTTTCCCGGGGCCAACCCCCGCCACGAGCACGAGTGGAAGGTGTGGCGGGACTCCTTGAAGCTCCCCGAAGGCAAAGTGATTATCCCGGGGGTTATTGATTCCACCTCCAACTTTGTGGAACACCCGGAGGTGGTGTGCGACCGCATTGTTCGCTATGCGGGAGTTGTGGGGCGGGAGAGCGTGATTGCCGGTGTGGACTGCGGGTTCGGCACTTTCGCCGGCCGCCTGCAGGTGGATTCCAAGATTGTATGGATGAAACTGGCGTCGCTGGTGGAAGGGGCGAGGATGGCCTCGGAGCAGCTTTGGGACTAACGCCTGTAGCGCTCGCCGGCCGCCGGTAGTATGATACGGCCAAATGCACGATGAGCCACGAACAACAGGATCCTTTCCGGACTCCAAAGACAGACCAGGAGGCGAGGCAATGGCAGACAAGATGACAATGCTGGTGGGCACCGTGGGCCAGGGAATTATCCGCAGCGGCGACGGCGGTGAAAGCTGGCAGCGGGTAGGCATTAACCAGGGACTGCATTCCGACGCGCTGGTGCGCTGCGTGGTCAACCATCCGGGGCAACCCGAAGTGCTGTTCAGCGGTACCGACAAGGGGCTTTATCGCAGCGAGGACGCCGGAATGACGTGGAAACTGGTGGACTCACCCCTGAGCGAGTACTGCGTCTGGGCGGTTGCCATTGATGAATCGGACCCCCAGACCATGTATGCGGGCACGGGCACTCCCGACCCCGCTACAATTTTCCGGTCCAGCGACGGCGGCAAGACGTGGGAAAAGAGGCCGGTGGAAGTGGCGGAGACCTGCCCGGCGGTGGGCATTCCCCGCGTCACGGGTATTGCCATTGACCCCCAGGACCGGCAGGACATCTGGGTGGGCTTCGAGGTGGACGGCGTCCGGCGCAGCACCAACGGGGGCGACAGCTGGGAGAAGGTCAACCACGGTTCGATCCCGAACCTGGACATCCACAACGTGGCCGTGGCCGGAGGGCCGCCCAAGACGGTGGTGGTGCTGGTCAACGACGACGTCTATACCAGCCAGGATGGCGATAACTGGACCGCGCTGAACGTCAAGCAGAACTTCCCCTACGGCTACCCCCGGGGCGTCAAGGTGCAGCCCGACGACCCCCAGACGGTGTTTGTAACCGTGGGCGATACCACGCCCGGCAGGGTGGGAGCCATCATGCGGTCAAGGGATACGGGCAAGACCTGGGAGCAGCTCTCGCTGCCGGTGGACCCCAATACGGCCATGTGGGTGGTGAACATCCAGCCCTTCGACCCCAAGGTGGTCCTGGCGGGCAGCAGGTACGGTTACATGTATCGCAGCGACGACGGGGGCGACTCGTGGGAGAAGCTGTGGCGCGAGTTCAGCGAGATTTCGTCCATAACCTGGATTCCCGCCTAGATTCGCTTCCACCTGGGCAATTCAAACGTGGATGGACAGGATA